>DASQJO010000111.1:0-5939 GCA_035630955.1 Kineosporiaceae bacterium | reverse complement strand
ACGAGCTCGGCGAACCGCTCGTGGACGACGTCCGCGGGGTCGTCGTCGTTCATCGCCAGCTCTTCGAGGATGACTCCGCGCTCGCTCTCGACGTCCTCGGTGTCGAGCCGGGCCGAGGTCACCATGTCGAGCAGCACGTCCGACGCCATCGCGACGTCCTCGTCGAGGACCCGCGCGTAGTAGCAGGTGTGCTCCTTGCCGGTGACGGCGTTGGCCTCGCCGCCGACGGCGTCGAAGGCGGTGGCGATGTCCATCGCCGACCGCCGCCGGGTGCCCTTGAAGAGCAGGTGCTCGAGGAAGTGCGTGGAGCCGAAGTGACCGCGGGTCTCGTCCCGCGACCCGACCCCGACCCACGCGCCGATCGTCGCGGAGCGCAGGCCGGGCATGGCCTCGGTGAGCACGCGGACGCCGCCGGGGAGGACGGCGCGGCGCACCACGGCGCCGCCCACCTCCCCGGCGACGGTCTGCTCCCGCGACCCACCAGGGGTCAGCGGCAGGGGGATCGCCCCCTTCGGAGGAGTCACGTCAGGCGTTCGCCTCCGCAGGCTGCTGCGCCTTCTCGTCCGTCTTCTCGCCGTCGGCCTGCGCCTCGGCGCCCTCGGCGTCCGCCAGCACCGGGACGAGCGAGAGCTTGCCGCGCGGGTCGATCTCGGAGATCTGGACCTGGACCTTCTGGCCGACGCTGAGCACGTCCTCGACGTTCTCGACGCGCTTGCCGCCGACCATCTTGCGGATCTGCGAGATGTGCAGCAGGCCGTCCTTGCCCGGGACGAGCGAGACGAAGGCGCCGAACGTGGTCGTCTTCACGACGGTGCCCATGTAGCGCTCGCCGACCTCCGGCATGGTCGGGTTGGCGATCGCGTTGACCGCCGCGCGCGCGGCCTCCGCGGACGGGCCGTCCACGGCGCCGATGTACACCGTGCCGTCGTCCTCGATGGAGATGTCGGCGCCGGTGTCCTCCTGGATCTGGTTGATCATCTTGCCCTTGGGGCCGATGACCTCGCCGATCTTGTCGACCGGCACCTTGACCGTGATGACGCGCGGCGCGTACGGGGACATCTCGTCCGGGCGGTCGATGGCCTCGGCCATGACGTCGAGGATGTGCAGCCGGGCGTCCCGCGCCTGGGTGAGGGCCGAGGCGAGCACGGACGCCGGGATGCCGTCGAGCTTGGTGTCGAGCTGGATCGCGGTGACGAACTCGCTGGTGCCGGCGACCTTGAAGTCCATGTCGCCGAACGCGTCCTCGGCGCCGAGGATGTCGGTCAGCGCCGCGTACCGGGTCTGCCCGTCGACGGTGTCGGAGACCAGGCCCATCGCGATGCCGGCGACCGGCGCGCGCAGCGGCACACCGGCGTTGAGCAGGCTCATCGTGCTCGCGCAGACCGAGCCCATGGACGTCGACCCGTTCGAGCCGAGCGCCTCGGAGACCTGCCGGATCGCGTAGGGGAACTCCTCGCGGGTGGGAAGCACCGGCACGAGCGCGCGCTCGGCGAGGGCGCCGTGCCCGATCTCGCGCCGCTTCGGGGAACCGACGCGGCCGGTCTCGCCCGTGCTGTAGGGCGGGAAGTTGTAGTTGTGCATGTAGCGCTTGCGCGTCTCCGGCGCGAGCGTGTCGAGCTGCTGCTCCATGCGGAGCATGTTCAGCGTCGTGACGCCGAGGATCTGCGTCTCGCCGCGCTCGAACAGGGCCGAGCCGTGCACCCGCGGGAGGACGTCGACCTCCGCGGAGAGCTGCCGGATGTCCGCCAGGCCGCGGCCGTCGATGCGGACGTTGTCGCGCAGGATGCGCTGCCGGACGAGCTTCTTCTGCACCGCCCGGTAGGCCGCCGAGATCTCCTTCTCGCGGCCGGCGAAGTCCTCGGCGAGCCGCGACCTCACGAACTCCTTGAGCTCGTCGATGCGCGCCTCGCGCTCCTGCTTGCCCGCGATGGCGAGCGCCTGCGTGAGCTCGGTGGCGACGGTGGCCTCGACCACGTCGTAGACGTCCTGCTCGTAGTCGTGGAAGACCGGGAACTCGGCGGTCGGCTTCGCGGCCGACGCGGCGACCTGCTGCTGGGCGCGGCACAGCGCCGCGATGAACGGCTTGGCGGCCTCCAGGCCCTCGGCGACGACCTCCTCGGTCGGCGCCGGGACGTTCTCGTTCTTCACCAGGTTCCAGGCGGCGTCGGTGGCCTCCGCCTCGACCATCATGATCGCGACGTCGTCACCCACCACGCGACCGGCGACGACCATGTCGAAGACGGAGCGCTCGAGCTCGCTGTGCCGCGGGAAGGCGACCCACTGGCCGTCGATGAGCGCGACCCGGACGCCGCCGATCGGACCGCTGAACGGCAGGCCGGCGAGCTGGGTGGACATCGACGCCCCGTTGATGGCGACGACGTCGTAGAGGTCGTCCGGGTGCAGCGCGAGCACCGTCACGACGACCTGGACCTCGTTGCGCAGGCCCTTGACGAACGACGGGCGCAGCGGCCGGTCGATGAGCCGGCAGGTGAGGATCGCGTCCGTGGACGGACGGCCCTCGCGCCGGAAGAACGAGCCGGGGATCCGGCCCGCCGCGTACATCCGCTCCTCGACGTCGACCGTCAGCGGGAAGAAGTCGAACTGGTCCTTGGGCTGCTTGCCGGCCGCCGTCGTGGACAGCAGCATCGACTCGCCGTCGAGGTAGACGACGGCGGAGCCGGCGGCCTGCCTGGCCAGCCGGCCCGTCTCGAACCGGACCGTGCGGGTGCCGAACCGTCCGTTGTCGATGACGGCCTCGGCGTAGGTGATCTCGGGACCCTCCAAGGGTTCCCCTCCGTTCTCGTGATTCGGGAGAGGAGGGCGGGCGCGGGTCCGGGCGGGAATTCCGGTCTTCGATCGAGACCCACGGGACGGCACGCTCGTGGTTCGCACGAGAAGGCCCCGGAGGTCACTGTCGAGGACCGGCGCTGCGGACCGGCCCGACGCTCCAATGCAGTTGTGTCAGCGAGTGCTGGTGATGCCATGTTCCCGCCTCGCGCCGTCCGGCGCTCCCTCGACGCGCTGGACGATCCGGGCGGCGGACGCGGGAAGGGCCACGATCCTGGTCGGGACCGTGGCCCTCGGTGTCACCGGCGCAGGCCGAGCCGCTCGATGAGCGAGCGGTAGCGCGCGATGTCGGTGCGCTGCAGGTACTGCAGCAGCCGCCGACGCTGGCCGACGAGGATCAGCAGACCCCGGCGGCTGTGGTGGTCGTGCTTGTGCTCCTTGAGGTGCTCGGTGAGGTCCTTGATGCGCTGCGTCAGCATCGCGACCTGGACCTCGGGGGAGCCCGTGTCGCCCTCGCCGGTCGCGTACTCGGAGATGATCCTCTGCTTCGTTGCGGCGTCGAGTGCCACGATGCTCCTTCTGTGCTCGTTGCGCGGCGCTCCGGGGCCTACGTCACCCGGGCTCTATCCGTCCGCGGCCGTTCTGACGGCGTCGACCAGGGTACCAGCCGACGACGTCCCTCCTGAAAACGGTCTCGCGAACCGTCAGGACACGGGCGGGCGGGAGGGTTCGGCGACGCCGAGGACGTGGCGCGACCGCGCGACGTCCGCCGACATCTGCTCGACCAGCGCCTCGACGCCGTCGAACCGCAGCGTCGGACGGAGCCGCTCGACGAACTCGACGGCGACCCGCTCGCCGTAGAGGTCCAGGTCGTCGCGGTCGAGCACGTACGCCTCGACCCGGCGCTGCGTCCCGTCGAACGTCGGGTTCGTCCCCACGGAGATCGCCGCCGGCAGCACGGCGTCCGGAGCGCCGGGCGGCAGGGCCGGCCGCACGAGCCGCCCCGCGTACACGCCGTCCGCCGGGATCTGCCCGACGGCGTCCTGGGCGAGGTTCGCCGTCGGGTACCCGAGCTCGCGGCCGCGGTGGTCCCCGTGCACGACGACGCCGACGACGCGGTGCGGCCGGCCGAGGATCTCCGCGGCGGCGGCGACGTCGCCGGCGGCGAGCAGCTCGCGCACCCACGACGACGACCAGCGCCGCCGGCCGTCGGCCTCCCCGTCCCCCTGCACGGGCCCGAACTCCTCCACGACCTCGACCTCGAAGCCGAGCTTCTCCCCCAGCTCCCGCAGCGTGCCGAGGTCGCCGCTGTTGCGGTGACCGAACCGGGTGTCACGGCCGACGACGACGGCCTGGGCGTGCAGCGCGTCGACGAAGACCTCCCGCACGAACCGCTCGGGGCTCCACTGGGCGAACTCCAGGGTGAACGCGATGAGCAGCACGGCGTCCAGCCCGGCGGCCTCGAGCAGCCGGAGCCGGTCCTCCGTCGTCGTCAGGACGGGCGGAGCGCTCTCCGGGCGGAGGACGGCGCGCGGGTGGGGGTCGAACGTCACGGCCACGGCCGGGACGCCGCGGCGCCGGGCGGCGTCGACGACGGACGCGAGGACGGCCTGGTGGCCACGATGCACGCCGTCGAAGTTGCCGATGGTGACCACGGACGGCCCGAACCCCACGGGCACGGCGTCCAGACCGGTGAACCGCTGCACCCCTTCACTCTGCCAGCAGCGGCCCGCCCGCGCCGGGACGGGCCTGTCACCGGTGGGTGGGAGGATCGGCGCGTGGTGGACGTGGCGGGGGTGGCACCGGCGCGGGAGACGGGTGGGCGCGCGCTGCCCCGGGGTGCGTGGGTCGTCGCCGGCCTCGCGGTCGCGCTCCTGGCGGCGTTCGGCGGCGGCTACGGGTACCACCGCGACGAGCTGTACTTCCTCGAGGCCGGCCGGCACCCGGCCTTCGGCTACCCCGACCAGCCGCCGCTGGTCCCGCTGCTCGCCGTGGCGGCGGACGTGCTCGGCGGCGGGCACCTGTGGGTGTTCCGGCTGGTCCCCGCGCTGCTCGTGGGCGCCACCGTCGTGCTCGGGGCGCTGACGTCGCGGGAGCTCGGCGGGGCCCGGCGCGACAGGGTCTGGACGGCGGCGGCGGTGGCGCTCTGCTCGACCGTCCTCGGCGCGGGGCACCTGTTCTCGACGACGACGTTCGACCTCGCGCTGACGGCCGCGTGCGTGCTGCTGCTGGTCCGCGCGGTCGCGGCGCCGGAGCGGCTCGGGCGATGGGTGGCCCTCGGGGTCGTCGCCGCGGTCGCGCTCGAGGTGAAGACGCTGCCCGCGACGGTCCTGGCGTGCTGCGGCGTCGGGATCCTCGTGGCCGGTCCGCGGCGCGTCCTGCTGCGGCCCGGCCTGTGGCTCGCGGCGGCGATCGCGGCCGTGGGCGCGCTGCCGAACCTGTGGTGGCAGGCGGCGCACGGCTGGCCGCAGCTCGAGTTGGCTCGCGCCATCGCGTCGGGGTCGTCCGGGACGTCGGTGGGCCGCGCGCTCGTCGTCCCCCTGCAGCTGCTGCTGACCGGACCCGTGCCCGCCGTGCCGTTCGTCGCGGGCCTGGTCGCGCTGCTCTCGGCCGCGTGGGCGCGGCCGTGGCGGTGGATCGCGGTGGGCTACCTCGCGATGCTGCTCTTCGTCGTCGTCACCGGCGGCAAGCCGTACTACCTGCTCGGGTTCGTCCCGGCGCTGATCGCGGCCGGTGTGCCGGGCGTCCGGGCCTGGGTCGAGCGGGGGCGGCTGCGTCGCTGGGTGACCGGCGTGCTGGTCGGCGTCCAGCTCGTGGTGTCCGCGGTCGTCGCACTGCCGGTGGTCCCGGTCGGGTCGCTGGCGTCGACGCCGATCGTGGACATCAACTACGACGCCGGTGAGACCGTCGGCTGGGACGCGTTCACGGCGACGGTCGAGCAGGCGGCGGCCCGGGTGCCGGCGACCGCGCGGAGCGACCTCGTCGTCGTGACGGGCAACTACGGCGAGGCCGGGGCGCTCGACCGGGCCCGGCGACGCGGCGCCGACCTGCCGCCGGTGTACTCCGGGCACAACGGCTACGGCCTCTGGGGGCCGCCGCGCGGCGTCACGAACCCGGTGATCCTCGTCGGGTGGGAGTCGGACGCCGACGCC
>DASQJO010000110.1:0-8048 GCA_035630955.1 Kineosporiaceae bacterium | reverse complement strand
GCCACCCCTGCACAGGAGCACTCGTCCTCGTAGGCCAGGACGACGAGGGGGTCGCACGCTCCCCGGCGGTGGGTGCTGCCAGCGGGGCGTGCGTGCTGCCAGCGCGCGGTGCGTGACGTGCCAGCGGCCGGCCCGAGGCTGGACGCACGACACCACGACAGTGCGACAGGAGCAGTTCCATGTCCCTCGCGATCGAGGCCCACGGCCTCGTCAAGCGCTTCGGCGCGACGACGGCGCTGGCCGGCGTCGACCTGGCGGTCGAGCGCGGCACCGTGCTCGGCGTCCTCGGCCCGAACGGCGCCGGCAAGACGACGGCGGTCCGCATCCTCGCCACCCTGCTGCGTCCCGACGAGGGCTCGGCGAGCGTCGGCGGCGTGGACGTCGTCCGCGACGCGCCCGCCGTCCGCAGGCTGGTCGGGCTGACCGGGCAGTACGCGTCCGTCGACGAGGACCTCAGCGGCACCGAGAACCTCGTCCTCATCGGCCGGCTCCTCGACCTGCGCGGGCGCGAGGCCCGTGCCCGTGCGCGGGCCCTGCTCGCCGACTTCGACCTGGCCGAGGCCGCGGACCGGCCCGCCAAGACCTACTCCGGCGGCATGCGGCGGCGTCTCGACCTCGCCGCGAGCCTCGTCGGCCGGCCGGAGGTCATCTTCCTCGACGAGCCGACGACCGGGCTGGACCCGGCCAAGCGCGACGACGTGTGGCAGATCGTCCGCCGCCTCGTCGCGGACGGCGTCACCGTGCTGCTCACCACGCAGTACCTGGAGGAGGCCGACGCGCTCGCCGACGCGATCAGCGTCTTCGACCACGGCCACGTCATCGCCTCCGGCACGCCGGCCGAGCTCAAGGCCCGGCTCGGCGGACGGCGGATCGAGGTCCGCCCGCTCGACCCCGCGGACCTGCCCCTCGTCGCCGGCGTCCTGCAGGCCGCCGTGGCCGCGGCGCCGGAGTCGCCCGCCCGCGGCGTCCTCTCCGTGCCCGTCGAGGACGACGCCGTCCTGCCGGCCGTCGTCTCGCGCCTCGCCGCCGACGGCATCGCGGTCAGCGAGTTCGCCCTGCGCCTGCCCAGCCTCGACGAGGTCTTCTTCTCCCTCACCGGGCGATCGGCCGGCGACGCGTCCGACGAGGAGGACGCGGCATGACCACCACCACCATCGACCCCGCGACGGACGACGGGCTCGCGCCGGCCGCGTCCACGCCCCGCCCCTTCGGCGTCGTCCGGCACAGCCTCGCGCTGGCCTGGCGGAGCATCCTCAAGATCCGCCGGACGCCGGAGCAGCTGTTCGACGTCACCCTGCAGCCGATCGTCTTCCTGCTGCTGTTCGTCTACCTCTTCGGCGGCGCCATCACCGGGTCCCAGCACGACTACCTGGAGTACGTCCTGCCCGGCCTCATGGTGCAGAACGCGCTGTTCTCGACCGTGGCGATCGGCGTCAACCTCAACGTCGACGTCACCAAGGGCGTGTTCGACCGGTTCCGGTCGCTGCCGATCTCGCGCTCGGCGCCACTCGTCGGTGCCGTCCTCGGTGAGGTCGTGCGCTACTCGGTGTCGGTCGTCGTGCTGCTCGTCACGGCGTTCGTGATGGGCTTCCGGACCGGCACCGACCCGCTCAGCGTGCTCGCCGGCTGCCTGCTCGTCGTGGCCTTCTCGCTGTGCATCTGCTGGGCGCCGGTCCTGATCGGGCTGCGGGCCCGCGAGCCGGGCGCGGTGCAGGGGTTCGCGTTCCTCGTCATGTTCCCGCTCACCTTCGGCTCGTCGACGTTCGTGCGGCCCGAGACGATGCCCTCCTGGCTGCAGACCTGGGTGCACGTCAACCCCGTCACCCACCTCGTCGAGGCGGTCCGCGGGCTGCTCCTCGGGGGTCCGGTCGCGGGGCCGCTGGCCTGGACGGTGTTCTGGGCCGCCGTGCTGCTGGCCGTGCTCGGCCCGCTCGCGGTGCGCGCCTACCGGCTGCGCAGCTGATCCGGACGCCGATCGGACAGCTGCTCGACGGTCCGCTCGAGCAGCTCGAGGGCCTCGGCCCGCGACAGCGCGGCGCCGTCGGCGAACGCGGTGGCCGCCACCGCCTCGCCGAGGGCGTCGCGCAGCGCCGCGTCCAGGGCGGCGAACTCGGGATCACCGGCGTCCGTCTGCCCGCGCAGGCTGGTGCCGGCGCCGAGGAGCCGGGCCCCGGTCGCCGGGTCGCCGCAGCGGGCCGACGCCGCGGCGGCGACCAGGCAGACCTGCGCCGCGATCGGCATGTCCCAGCGCAGCACCTCCATGTCGACGCACTCGCGCAGGTGCGTCAGCGCGTCGGCCGGCCGGCCGGTGTCGAGCTCGGCCTGCGCCAGGGTGGCCAGGCTGGCGCACAGGATCTGCGGCGGCCCCGGGACCTTCCGGACGTCGTCGACGGCGGCGCGCACGAGCCGGTAGGCGCGCTCGAGGTTCCCGGCATGGCGTTCCAGCACGGCCTCGCAGATGTCGGCGAAGGCGACGGCGGCGGGTGAGCGGCCCTGCCGGCCCGCCGACCGCGCCCGGTCCAGCGCCGCCCGTGCGCCGTCCTGATCGCCGAGCCGCCCGAGCAGGGTCGCCAGGTGGAACTCCATCTGCGCGGCCTCGTCGAACGACCCGAGCTCCCGAACGGCCTCGACCGCCTCCCGCACGGCCGCGACGGCACCCTCGAGATCCCCGTCGAGCAGCAGCAGCGTCGACTGCAGCCGCAGCGCCGTCGCCAGCCCCCAGCGCTCGCCGAGCTCCCGGAAGCCCTCCAGCGCGGGCGGCAGCTCCTTGCGGGCCAGCTCGAGGTTGCCCTCGTTCTCGGCGAACAGGGCGGACATGACGCGCAGCGTCGAGCGGGTCCAGGGGTGCGGGTGGTCGGCCGCGGCGTGCAGGGCGGCCACGGCGGCGGGCATGTCGCCGCGGCCGATCGCGAGGGCGGGCTCCACGAGGGCGAGCAGGGGATGGTCGTGCACGACGTCCATGCCCTCGAGCCACTCCCGGACCTGCGCCTCCGAGATCGCCCGCGGCTCCTCGTCGGTCATCGCCGCGTTGAGCGCGTAGGCGACGCCGGCGACGGCGCGCGCCGTGCGCGGTGCCTCGCCCGGCAGCTGCAGCGCGCGGCCCGTCCACAGCAGCGTGTCCCGGTGCGCGCCGCGCAGCGTCCACGACCAGGCGGTCGCGGCGGAGAGCCGGACGGCGGTGGCCGCGTCGCCGCTCTCGACGGTCCAGCGCAGGGCGGCCTCGGCGTTGTCGCGCTCCGCGGTCAGCACGTCGAGCCACGCGAGCTGGTCCCGGGTCAGCAGGAGGGGCTCGGCCGCCTCGAAGCTGTCCGCGAGGTACGCGGCGTAGACGGCCCGGACGGCGTCCAGCTCGCCCCGCTCGGCCAGCCGCTCGATGCCGTACTCGCGGATCGTCTCGAGCATGCGCCAGCGGGGCTGGCCGGCGACGTCCTCGACGGGCTGCAGCAGCGACTTGTCGACCAGCGCGAGCAGCACCTCGAGCACGTCGTCGCGCCCGGCGAGGGCGGCGGCGGAGGCCTCGGTGACGCCGCCGGGCAGCACGGCGACGCGCTCGGCCAGCGAGCGCTCGGCCTCGTCCAGGAGGTCCCAGCTCCAGTCCACGACCGCGCGCAGCGTGCGGTGCCGCGGCAGGGCCGCCCGGCTCCCGCCGGTGAGCAGCGCGAACCGGTCGTCGAGGCGCGCGGCGAGAGTGGCGACCGGCATCACGCGCAGCCGGGCGGCGGCGAGCTCGATCGCGAGCGGCAGGCCGTCGAGTCGTCGGCAGATCTCCGCGACCGGCTCCGCGGTGGTGGTGTCGAGCACGAAGCCCGGCCTCGCGGCCGCCGCCCGGTCGAGGAAGAGCCGGACGGCGGGAGAGGTGGCGACGAGCTCCGTGCCCGCGCCCTGCTCGGGGGCGGGCAGCGGGTCGACCCCGTGGACGGCCTCGCCGGGCAGGCGCAGCGGCTCCCGGCTGGTCGCGAGGATGCGCAGGGACGGCTGCCGGGTCAGCAGGTCGTCCACGAGCCGGGCCGCCTCGTCGAGCAGGTGCTCGCAGTTGTCGAGCACGAGCACGGCGTCGCCCGCCAGCGCCTCGAGCAGCCTGTCGAAGGGGTCGACCGCCCCCGCGGGGGCCGGACCGGCGGAGACGGTCGCGACGACCCGGGTCTCGCGCAGGCCGAGGGACTCCAGCACCGGACGGGCGAGCGGCGCGCCGGGCGACAGCGGGGCCAGCTGTGCGAGCCAGACGCCGTCCGGCGGCGGGCCGGACGCCGCCTGCCGGTGTGCGGTCTCGAGGGCGAGCCGGGTCTTGCCCGCGCCGCCGGGCCCGAGCAGCGTCACGAGCCGGTGCGCGCCGAGCAGGGTCCGGACCGAGGCGACGTCGTCCTCGCGCCCGACGAACGACGTCAGCGACGCCGGCAGGTTGCTGCGCACGGTGCGGGCCGGTGGCTCCGGGCCCGTGACCCGGGTGGTGGCGGGTCCGCCGGGCCGGCCGGCCAGCAGGTCGGCGTGCAGCGCGGCGAGCTGCGGCGAGGGGTCGGCGCCGAGCTCGTCGGCGAGCCGCCGCCGCAGCCGCTCGTAGACCTCCAGCGCCTCCGCGGTGCGGCCCTCGGCCGCGAGCACCCGCAGCAGCTGGGCGTGGATCCGCTCGCGCAGCGGGTGGGCCGCCGCGGCGTCCTCGAGCTGCGGCACCAGGGTGGCGGTGTCGCCGGCGCGCAGCCGCGCCTCGAACCGGTCCTCGGTCGCGTCGAGCCGCAGCCGCTCCAGGCGCCGCCGGCTCGGCGCCGCGAACGGAGGGTCGCCGATACCGCCGAGCGCGTCCCCGCCCCACAGGCCCAGCGCCTCGGCGAGCAGGTCCGCGGCCGCTGCGGGATCGCGCTCGGCGAGCTGCCGCCGGCCCGCCCGGGCGAGCCGCTCGAACCGGAGCGCGTCGACGTCGTCCGGGGACAGGGCGAGCCGGTAGCCCGCCGGACCGTGCTCGACAGCCGCGGACGCGCCCAGCACCGCCCGCAACCGGGAGACCAGCGACTGCAGGGCGTTCGCGGGGTCGCCGGGGGCCTCCGCCCACAGGTCCTCGACGAGCGCGGACACGGACACCCACCGGCCGGCGTCCAGGGCCAGCCGGGCCAGCAGCGCGGCCAGCCGGGCGCCGGCGACCGGCACGCCCGGTCCGTCCGCGACCACCGCGACCGGACCCAGCAGCGTCACACGCACGGGTCCACTCTCTCAGGACGGCCCGTCGCGGCGGAGCGCGGCGAGTGCGGGACGGGTCGGTGTCAGGCGCCGTTCGACGCGACGTCCTCCAGCAGGCGGACCAGGGTGCGGACGATGACACCGGTGCCTCCGACGGGCGTGTAGCCGTGCGGGGATCCGGTGTTGAAGGCGGGCCCCGCGATGTCGAGATGCGCCCAGGGGATCCGCTCGCCGTCCTCGCGGGTCCCGACGAACTCGGCGAGGAAGAGCCCGGCCACGAGCATGCCGCCGAAGCGCTCGCCGATGTTCGCGACGTCGGCGACCGGGGAGTCCAGGCTCGGGCGCAGCTCCGGCGGGAGCGGCATCGGCCAGACCTGCTCGCCGGCCTCGCCCGCCGCTCGGACGACGCGCTCGCGCAGCGCGTCGTCGTTGGCCATGACAGCGCTCACCCGGTTGCCGAGCGCGACGACCTGCGCGCCGGTGAGGGTCGCGACGTCGACGACGAGGTCCGGGGAGGTCGCCGAGGCGTCGACGAGGGCGTCCGCCATCACGAGCCGGCCCTCGGCGTCGGTGTTGAGGACCTCGACCGTGCGTCCGCCGCGTGTGGTCAGCACGTCCGAGGGCCGCTGGGCCGTGCCGGACGGCATGTTCTCGGCGACCGCGAGCCACCCGCCGACCCGCACGGGCAGTTCCAGCCGGGCGGCGGCGACGACGGTGGCGAGCACGGCGGCGGCTCCCGCCATGTCGCTCTTCATGTCCGCCATGCCGGACGCCGTCTTGATCGACAGGCCACCGGAGTCGAAGGTGATCCCCTTCCCGACCAGGGCGACGGAGCCGCGGGCTCCCTCCGGCGCGTACTCCAGGTGCACCAGCCGGGGCGGGCGCTCCGAGCCCTTGCCGACGCCGAGGATCCCGCCGTACCCGCCCTCGGCCAGCGCGGCGTCGTCGAGCACGGTGATCGCGACGGGCAGGCCGTCGACGGCGGCGGCCGCCCGCTCGGCGAACGAGGCGGGGTAGAGGTCCGACGGCGGGGTGTTGACCAGGTCCCGGGTCAGCGCGACGGCGTCCGCGAGCACCCGGACGCGGTCGGCGACGCCGTCGGCGTCCGCCAGCCCCTCCGGGACGAGCACGGCCACCTCGGCGACCGGTGCCCGGTCGCCCGGCGCCTCCTTCACCCGGTAGGCGCCGAACGCGTACGCGCCGAGCGCCGCGCCCTCGGCGACCGCGGCGGCCTCCTCCGCGGAGGTCACGGGCAGGGCCAGCGCCACCGTCGCCGCCCCGGCCAGCTCGCGGACGGCGGCCCCGGCGGCGCGCCGCAGCGCCTCGGCGTCCGGCGCCGCCTCCCGGACCCGGCCGACGCCCGTGAGGGCCACCACCGGGGCCGGGACCGCGCCGGCCGAGGGCACCCGCGCGACGGCGTCCGCGCGCCCGCTCACGCCGAGGGCGCGCAGCACCGGCGCGGCGAGCGCGGCGCGGAGCCCGTCGGGGAGCGCCTCGGCGCCGAGGAGCACGGGGTCCCCGCCGGGCTCGGGAGGCGCCGCGACGGCGAGGACCAGGACGTCGGCGGGGACGTCGGCGGGGCGGTCTGCGGTCAGCGACACGACGGGCACGGACGGAGCCTCCGGGAGGACGGGAGAGATGTTCGGTGCCGCCGCGCGGTGTGCCGGGCGGGCGCAGGCGATGCTAGCCGTGGCCACCGCCACGCACGCTGCCGCCTCCGCTGGAGCGCGGGTAGGTTGCCGGGCATGTCCGACACCGCTGCCGACACCGCGGCCGGCCCTTCCGGCGGCGCTCCCGCCGGGCCCGCTCGCCGCACCGCGCTCCACGACCGGCACGCCGAGCTCGGGGCGAAGCTCGCCGACTTCGGCGGCTACGAGATGCCGATCGAGTACCCCGGCGGTGGCGTGCTGCGCGAGCACGAGGCGGTGCGCACCCGGGTCGGGCTGTTCGACGTCAGCCACCTGGGCAAGGTCGGCGTGCGCGGACCGGGCGCCGCCACGTTCGTCGACGCGTGCCTGACGAACGCCCTGGGCCGGATCGGGCCGGGCCGGGCGCAGTACAGCCTGTGCTGCGACGACGCGACCGGAGGTGTGGTCGACGACCTCATCGTGTACCTCCGCGCGGACGACGACGTGCTGCTCGTCCCCAACGCCGCCAACGCGGCCGAGGTGGCGCGTCGGCTGACCGGAGCCGCGCCCGCCGGCGTCGAGGTGACCGACGAGCACGACCGCTACGGCGTGCTCGCCGTGCAGGGCCCGCTCGCGGACGACGTCCTCGACGCCCTCGGCCTGCCCGTCGGGCAGCCCTACATGTCGTTCGTCGACGCGCACTGGGAGGGGGCGCCGGTGACGGTCTGCCGCACCGGCTACACGGGCGAGCGCGGGTACGAGCTCCTGCCGCCGGCCGCCCTCGCGCCGCCGCTGTGGGACGCGCTGCTCGAGCGGGTCCGCGGCCTCGGCGGGCTGCCGTGCGGGCTCGGCGCCCGCGACACGCTCCGGACCGAGATGGGCTACCCGCTGCACGGGCACGAGCTGTCCATCGACATCACCCCCGTGCAGGCCAGGACGGGCTGGGCGGTCGGCTGGTCCAAGCCCGCCTTCTGGGGCCGCGACGTGCTGCTCGCCGAGCGCGAGCGCGGCGCGGAGCGCCTGCTCTGGGGGCTGCTCGCCCTCGAGCGCGGCGTCCCCCGGCCCGACCTGCCCGTGCTCGCGGACGGCGAGGCCGTCGGCGTCACGACGTCGGGGACGTTCTCGCCGAGCCTGCGCCAGGGCATCGGACTCGCCCTGCTCGCGCGGTCGGTGAGCGAGGGCGACGAGGTGACCGTCGACGTCCGCGGCCGGCCGCTGCGCTGTCGGGTCGTGAAGCCGCCCTTCGTCGAC
>DASQJO010000109.1:0-2481 GCA_035630955.1 Kineosporiaceae bacterium | reverse complement strand
CGTCCGGGGGTGGGTGCGCTCGCGCTGGTTCGCCCCGAACGCGCTGAAGAAGGTCGGCGCCACCGAGAAGATGCACGGCACCTACCTGCCGCACTGGACGTACGACGCGCACAGCGAGACCGACTACGCCGGCATGCGCGGCGAGCACTACTGGGAGACCGAGACCTACACCGAGAACGGCGAGACGAAGACCCGCCAGGTCATGCGGACCGCGTGGTACCCGGCGTCCGGGCACGTCGAGCGCGTCTTCGACGACGTCCTGGTGCCCGGGTCGACCCGGCTCCCGCCCACGCGGGTCGACGAGCTCGCGCCGTGGCCGCTGGAGAACGCCAAGCCGTACCAGCCGGACTACCTGTCCGGGTACCGGACGCTGCGCTACGACGTGGAGCCCGACCAGGGCCTCTCCGGCGCCAAGCAGCGCATGGAGAACGTCATCGAGGGCGACTGCCGCGACGACATCGGCGGCGACGAGCAGCGGGTGTCGTCGATGGACGTCCACTACGCCCAGGTGATGTTCAAGCTCGTGCTGCTGCCGATCTGGATCGCGGCCTACCTCTACGCGGGCAGGACCTACCAGGTGTTCGTCAACGCCCACACCGGCGAGGTCGTCGGCGAGCGGCCGTACAGCGTGCCGAAGATCGTGGCGGCGATCGTGGCCGCGCTGATCGTCATCGGCATCGTGGTCACGCTCTACGTGCGCAGCAAGAACGGCGGCTAGATCGCCCCGAGCCGCTCCAGCGCCGTCTCGAGGTCGGCGGGGTAGGGGCTGGAGAACTCCACCCACTCCTCGGTGGCCGGGTGCGTGAAGCCGAGCCGCACGGCGTGCAGCCACTGCCGGTTCAGCCCGAGCTGCTCGGCGAGCCGGGGGTCCGCGCCGTAGGTGAGGTCGCCCACGCACGGGTGCCGCAGCGCCGAGAAGTGCACCCGGATCTGGTGCGTGCGGCCCGTCTCGAGGTGGACCTCGACCAGGCTGGCCGCCGGGAACGCCTCGATCACCTCGTAGTGCGTGACGCTCGGCTTGCCGCCCGCGACGACCGCCCACCGCCAGTCGGCCGTCGGATGTCGCCCGATCGGAGCATCGATCGTGCCGACGAGCGGATCGGGATGGCCCTGGACGAGCGCGTGGTAGGTCTTGTCGACCGTGCGGTCGCGGAACGCCTGCTTGAGCCGGCTGTACGCGTACTCGCTCTTCGCGACGACCATGAGCCCGCTCGTCCCGACGTCCAGGCGGTGGACGACGCCCTGCCGCTCGGCGGCCCCCGACGTCGCGATCCGGTAGCCCGCCGCGGCGAGCCCCCCGACGACGGTCGGTCCGGTCCAGCCCGGGCTGGGGTGCGCGGCGACGCCGACCGGCTTGTCGACCACGACGAGGTCGTCGTCGTCGTACACGACCCGCAGGCCGGGCACCGGTTCGGCGTCGACGGGCGTCGCCGGCTCCGGCGTCGCCAGCTCCACCTCGAGCCAGCTGCCCGCGCGCAGCCGGTCACCCTTGCCCACGGTGCGTCCGTCGACCCGGACGCCGCCCGCGTCGGCGAGCTCGGCGGCGGCCGTCCGGGACAGGCCGAGCAGCCGGGCCAGCGCCGCGTCGAGCCGCTCGCCGACGAGCCCGTCCGGCACGGGCAGGGCGCGCACGTCCGGCGCCACGCTCCTCAGGCCTTCCCGGCGCGGTCGCCCTCGATGCCGACGCCCCGCAGCCCGAGCAGGGCGATGAGGACGGCGGCGCAGGTGATGGCGGCGTCGGCGAGGTTGAAGACGAACAGGTGCGGCAGGTCGACGAAGTCCACGACGTGCCCCTGGCCGAACGCGGGCTCGCGGAACAGCCGGTCGAGCAGGTTGCCGATGGCGCCGCCGAGGAGGAGGCCGAGCGCGAGCGTCCAGCCGCGGCTGCCCAGCCGGCGCGACGTCCGGATGATCACCACGCTCACCACGATCGCGACGATCGTGAAGATCCACGTCGTGCCGGTCGCGAACGAGAACGCGGCGCCGGGGTTGCGGAAGAGGCGCAGCTGCACCAGCGAGCCGAGGACGTCGATGCTGCTCCCGTCCCCGAGCCTGGAGACGGCCCAGGCCTTCGCGAGCTGGTCGAGCAGCACGACGACGGCCGCGATGCCGAGCAGGGCGGCGACGAGTCCCGTCCGGACGGGACGCTGCACGGCGGGGGGAGGAACGGCCGGCTGCTCGCCGGCGGGGGCTGACGGCGACGAGGAGGGAGTGGCATCCATGACGGGTCCAGGGTCCCATGCCCCGCCGGAGCCGGCCTCGACGGGCCGCTGGTCGTCCTCGGTCAGCGGCGCTCCTGCCGCTGCTTGCAGCTGACGCAGAACGTGGCCCGCGGGAACGCCTGCAGCCGCGCCTTGCCGATCGGCCCCCCGCAGTTCTCGCAGGTGCCGTAGGTGCCGGCGTCGATCCGGTCGAGCGCGTGCCGGGTCTGGAAGAGCATGTCGCGCGCGTTCGCGAGCAGGGTCATCTCCTGGTCGCGCT
>DASQJO010000108.1:0-4464 GCA_035630955.1 Kineosporiaceae bacterium | reverse complement strand
GGTTCGTGGCCGCCTGGACCTCGGTGCGGTCCGGCCAGAGCGCGGTCGCCACTCCCGTACGTGCGGCGGGGCGGCGGACCACGGCGAGGTAGGCCAGCAACCGCTGACCCGCCGGGGCCACCGGGACGGGTGCGTCGTCGCACCGCAACCCGAAGCATCCCAGGACGTGGAGCCGGACCCGCGCCGGCGCGGTGGCCGTCACGGCACCGGTCCCACAGCGGAACCCCCGTCGTTCCCGTGCATGGGGCGCCTGTGCCCCGACCAACATCGCTACCCCTGCTCGCTCCCGTCGGGAGTGGGGACGGACCAGATGGGGTAGAGACGGGGCGTGGCACGACCAGCACGCGCAGCCACGGCGGCCTCGAGTACGTGGCTCGACCCTGACGACAACATGCGCCGGCCCGCGGGCGACGTCCATGCCTGGCTTCGCGGGACGAACCAGACGCTCTGCGGGCTCGCGCTCTCCACGTCGCGCCTGCACCGGTTCGCGCACGTCGCGTTCGGCGACGTGCTGCCCGAGTCCGGGGGCTCCGCCGACGCGGTCGGGAACCTCTGCCCGCGCTGCGTGGCCGCCTCGGGCGTCAGGCCCGGCCGACGGTGGTCCAGGGTGGACCCGCGGCCCTAGATTGCCCCGGTGTCCGCCCTCGCCGCGCTCGAGCGCGTCGCCGCGCTGCCCGGCGTCGCCGCCGCGGTGGACGAGGCGCGGGACGCGTGCACGCGACTGCGCTGGCACGCGGCCCTGCGCCGCAGGAGCGACGCTGCACGCGCGGAGGCCGGTGTGCGCGCCGTCCGCAGCTCGGCCGCGCTCGCGGGAGCGCGCTTCCCGCTCGAGCTGGTGCGCGACGTGGCGCGCGGCGCGACCGCCTTCCCGCGGGACGCCGCGGGCCGCACCGCGCTCGGCGTGCTGCGTGCGCATGCGGAGGCCGAGACGCTGCCTGCCGGCTGGGAGCGGTCGCCGCTGCAGGCGCTCGCGCGGCTGCACGTGGTCGCTGCCGCCGGACTCGTGTCCGACGACGCACTCGGCCGCCCCCGGCTGGACGGCGAGGTCCCGGGTGACGGGGCGGACCTGCTCACCGCGTCGGGAGCGCCGCTGCCCGCCCCGGACGCCGCCGAGCTGACCGGTCGGCTCGCCGCGTTGGGCGACCTGCTCGCCGCGCCCGCGTCGGTTCCCGCGCTCGTCGTCGCGGGCCTCGTGCACGCGGAGATCGCGACCGTGCGGCCCTTCGTCACCGCCAACGGCGTGGTCGCGCGGGCGCTCTGCCGGGCCGTCGTCGTCGGGCGCGGCCTCGACCCCACCGGCGTCGCGGTGTGGGAGGCGGGGCTGCTCGCGGCGGGCCCGCCATATCCGCTCGCGCTCGCCCGATACGGGCAGGGGGGCGCCGACGGCGTGGCCCGTTGGCTCGTGCTCTTCGCGCGAGCGGTGGTCGACGGTGTGACCGAGGGCGAGCGCGTCGCGACCGCGGTGCTGACCGGCCGCCTGCGCTCGGGGCCGTACCCCGGCTAGGCGTCCTCGCGCTACGCCGCGGCGCCCAGGGGACGGCGGCGCAGGACGATCCACGCGAGGGCGGCGGTGACGGCCACGGCCGCGGCAGCAGGGACGAGCCTGCGCGCCGGGGCGTGCGGAACGTGGTCCAGCCGCCCCGCGATCCGGCGGCGCAGCGGCGCGGGGTGGACGAAGTCGAGCACCGGCCAGCCGCGAGTGACCGCCTCGCGGCGCAGTGGGCGGTCCGGGTTCACCGCGCAGGGGTGGCCGACCACCTCGAGCATCGGCAGATCCGTCGCGGAGTCGCTGTAGGCGTAGCTGGCGGCCAGGTCGTAACCGCGCTCGGCCGCCAGTTCGCGGATCGCGGCGGCCTTGTTCTCCCGGTAGGCGTAGAAGTCGATGTCGCCGGTGTAGCGGCCGTCCTGCACCGTCATGCGGGTCGCGATCACCGCGTCGGCCCCGAGCATCGTCGCGATGGGCTCGACGAGCTCGGCGCCGCTGGTCGACACGACGACGACCTCGCGGCCGGCGATGTGGTGCTCCTCGATGAGCGCGACCGCCTCGCGATAGACGACCGGCTCGATGACCTCCAGCAGGGTCTCGGCGACGATCTCGCGAACCAGCTGGACGTCCCATCCGGCGACCAGGGACGAGAGGTAGCCGCGCATCCGCTCCATCTGATCGTGATCCGCTCCGCCCGTGAGGTAGAGAATGTGGGCGTATGTACTACGTAACACAGCGCGACGGTTGATGAGGCCTCCGGCGTACAAGGGTCGCGAGAAGGCGAGGGTGCTCGAGCGGGCGATGACGGTCTTGTCCAGGTCGAAGAATGCGGCACCGCGGGGACCCGACGTGGTCACCGAGCCAGGATAGATCCCCTCGGGAGCGGTTCGAGGACCACCGTCGCAGCCTGATCGAGCAACGGAATCGGTGGCCGCCGAGGATAGGTTGCTTCGGATTGCGTCGACTTTGTGTGACATCCGGGTAATTAGTCGATCAGAAGCGCTCCCACGGTTGCGTACCGGTCGCCGGAGGTACACACTTGCGACGCCGGCGAAAGCCGAGCGCCAGAGCCGGCTCCTCCCCCCCGAGCCGGACTGGTAGACGACCCCCGCTCCCCCCCAGCGGGGGTCGTCGCATGTCTCGGGTCTTTCGCTTTCTCCTCGCTGTCCGTAACCGGCGGCTCGTGCGTGCCCTCCGTCGTCCACAGGTGCTCGCGCCCCGTCACGTCGTCCACAGGCCGGGGGCGAGGCATGGGCGTTCTCTCGGCCACCGGGCCAGGCTCGTGCCGGTCAGGACGGAGAGCGATGGGGGAGACGCGCGATGGCGCACGAGGTGCTGGTGATCGCTCACGCTCCGGAGCCGGCGGGGACGCTGTCGCGTCTGGTCGGGGGCGCCGGAGGAACCGCCGTCGTCGTGGACGCGGTGCCCGAACGGCTGCCGGACGATGCCGCGCTCGTGGTGGCGCAGTGGCCGCTGGAGGGAGCCGCCGAGCCGGTCGTGGCCCCCGGCGGGGTCGGCCTCGTACTGGTCTGCGCCGGGGAGCCGGGTCCCGAGGTCTGGCGCGACGCCGTTCGGCTCGGCGCGGAGACCGTGGCGGTGCTGCCGGAGGCCGAGCCCTGGCTGGCCGCCCGCGTGGCCCACGCCGTACGGCGGGCGGACCGTGCCCCGGTGCTCGCCGTCGTCGGCGGATGCGGCGGTGCCGGCGCTACGACGCTCGCGGCGGCACTCGCCCTCACCGCCGCCCGCCGGGACCTGGCGGTCACGCTCCTCGACCTCGACCCGCTGGGCGGCGGGGTCGACCTCCTCTTCGGCGCGGAGGCGGCGCCCGGTCTGCGCTGGCAGGACCTGCGGAACGCACCCGGCCGTCTCGCCGCCGGCGCGGTGCGCTCGACCGCGCCGTCGGCCTGCGACGTCAGCCTCCTCACCTGGGACCGTTCGGACGAGCCGCGCGTCGCGCCCGCGGCCGTCCGGGCTGCGCTGGAGTCCGCCGTGGACGACGCCGACCTCGTCGTCGCCGACCTCCCACGCCGACTGGACGACGCCGCGCGCACCGTGCTGGCCGACGCGCGAGCGGTCCTCGTCGTCGTCCGGGCCGACGTGCGTGCCGCCGCGGCCGCGGTCCGCGTGGTGGCGCAGCTCGAACGGTTCACCGGCGACCTCGCGGTCGTGGTCCGCGGGCCGGCGCCGACCGGCCTGCCCGCGGAGACGGTGGCCGACACCCTCGGCCTCCCGCTGGCGGGGGACCTGCGGCCGGAGCCCGGGCTCGCGGCGGCGCTCGACCGCGGCGACGTCCCGCCGGTGCGTGCCCGCGGCCCGCTCGCCGCGCTGTCGGCGCGGCTGCTCGTCTCCGCACTGGAGCGGTGAGGACGGTGTTCGGCGACGTCCCGGGCCGTGCGGCCTGGCTCCTCGGCCCGCTGCAGCCGTTCGTCGACGACCCCGCGGTGACGGACGTCCTGGTCAACGGCGCCGAGGGGGTGTGGGTGGACCGGGGCGGGGGCCCCGAACGCGTCCGGGTGGACCTCGGTGGAGAGGCCGCCGTACGCGCGCTCGCGGTGCGGCTCGCAGCCGCCGCAGGCCGCAGGCTCGACGAGAGCCTGCCCTGGGTCGACGCCCGGCTCCCGGACGGTGTGCGGATGCACGCCGTCGTCCCGCCGGTGTCGCCCGCCGGGACGCATCTCAGCCTGCGGATGCTGAGGCCGGGCAGGCTCGACCTCGCCGCCCTCGACGCCGCCGCTGCCGGGTCCTGATCCGAACGTGCGGCTCAGCGTCCGGTCGTTCGGACCGGATATCCGTGCGCGGTCTCTCGAGCACGGCTCACAGCACCGTCAGCGCGAGACGGTGATGGTGAACCGCTCGGTGCGGTCGGTCCCGCGCGCCCGACCCGGTACGTACCGGCGGAGCCGGAGCACCTGCTGCCCAGTGGCGACACCCTCGAAGCGGAGGATCTGCGTGCCGTCGCGGTCCTCGGCATCGACGAG
>DASQJO010000107.1:0-2064 GCA_035630955.1 Kineosporiaceae bacterium | reverse complement strand
TCCGACGCTCCGCCTAGTCTGGTCCGCGTCGTGTCGCAGTGGACGGACGAGCGGACGGCCCGGAAGGGAGGGCGCGGTGCTCCTCGAGATGCGCCTGCGCGGTCTCGGCGTGATCGCCGACGCGGTTCTCGAGCTCGGCCCGGGCCTCACCGTCGTCACGGGCGAGACCGGCGCGGGCAAGACGATGGTCGTCACCGGGCTCGGGCTCCTCATGGGCGGCCGGTCCGACGTCGGCACCGTCCGCGAGGGCGAACGATCGGCGCAGGTCGAGGGGCGGATCGTCGTCGACCCCGCCGGTCCCGTCGCGGCGCGGGCACTCGAGGCCGGCGCCGAGCTCGACGACGGCGACGTGCTCATCGTCTCGCGCAGCGTCGCCGCCGAGGGCCGCGGACGGACGTTCGTCGGCGGCAGGTCGGTCCCGGCGGGGCTGCTCGCGGAGCTCGCCGAGGGGCTCGTCACCGTGCACGGCCAGACCGACCAGCTACGCCTCCGGTCGCCCGCGCGGCAGCGGGAGGCGCTCGACCGGTTCGCCGGGGCCGCCGTCGCCGACGTCCTCGCCTCCTATCGCGCGGTGTGGCAGCGTCTGCGGCACGTCGAGGGCCGCCTGGAGGAGATCGTGGCGCGCGCCCGGGAGCGTGCCCAGGAGGCCGAGCTGCTGCGGATCGGCCTCGCGGAGGTCGAGCGCGTGCAGCCCCAGCCGGGCGAGGACCTGGCCCTGCGCGCCGAGTCCGAGCGGCTCGGCCACGCCGAGGAGCTGCGGCTCGCGGCCGAGCAGGCGCACCTGGCCCTGACCGGTGACCCGGACGATGGGGCCGCCGCGGACGTCGCCGCGCTCGTCGGCCGGGCCCGCCGCGCGCTCGACCAGGTCTCCGGGCACGACCCGGCGCTGGCCGCGCTCGCCGACCGGCTCGGGGAGATCGGCTACCTCGTCGCGGACGTGGCCGCGGAGTGCGCCTCGTACGCGGACGGCGTCGAGGCGGACCCCGTCCGGCTCGCCGCCGTGGAGGAACGCCGGGCCGTGCTCGCGGCGCTGGCCCGGGCGCACGGCGGCGACGTCGACAGCGTGCTGGCCTGGGCGGCGGAGGCGTCGCCGCGGCTGCTCGAGCTCGACGGCGACGAGGACCGGACGGCGGAGCTGCGCGAGCAGCGCGAGCAGCTGCGCGCCGAGCTGGGGCGTGCGGCGGCCGACCTGTCCGGCCGGAGAGCGGCCGCGGCCGCGGAGCTGGGCGAGGCGGTGTCCGCGGAGCTCGCCGACCTGTCCATGCCGGACGCGCGGCTGGTCGTCGAGGTCCGTCAGCACGAGGACGCCGAGGGCCTGGCCGTCGACCTCGGTGCCGGCGCCGTGCTGCTCGCGGCGGGTCCGGACGGGGTCGACGACGTCGAGTTCCTCCTCGTGCCGCACTCGGGGGCGCCCGCGCGGCCGATCGCCAAGGGCGCATCCGGCGGCGAGCTCTCCCGGCTCATGCTCGGGCTCGAGGTCGTGCTCGGCGCCGCCGATCCGGTGCCGACGTTCGTCTTCGACGAGGTCGACGCCGGGGTGGGCGGCCGCGCCGCGCTCGGCATCGGCCGCCGGCTGGCCCGACTCGCCCGGACCTCCCAGGTGCTCGTCGTCACGCACCTGCCGCAGGTCGCCGCCTACGCGGACCGGCACCTCACCGTCGTCAAGTCCCGCGACGGCGAGGTCACCGTCAGTGGCGTCACGACGCTGGACGAGCCGGGGCGCGTGCGCGAGCTCGCCCGCATGCTCGGGGGCATGGAGGACTCCGGAACGGCGCAGGCGCACGCGCGTGAGCTGCTCGCCGCCGCCGAGGCGGAACGGGGTACCGCCGCTGCCGCGCCCGGTCGGGGACCGCACGGAGGAGCGGCCCGCGCCCGCCGTGGATCGCCGGGCGATCGCTCCGTGCGACCATCGACGGGTGAGGATGCCGCAGATCCGGCGCCGAGCCGTCCCTGAGGGCGGGCCCGGGGTCGTCGGTCCGGCCCGCATCGATCGCCGGACGAAGCACCTCACCAAGCGGCTCCAGCCGGGTGACGTCGCGATCATCGACCACACCGACATCGACG
>DASQJO010000106.1:0-2733 GCA_035630955.1 Kineosporiaceae bacterium | reverse complement strand
AGGACGACGGGCACCTGCAGCCGACGCACGAAGAGCAGCGCGAGCTGGCTCGCCATGAGCCCCGCGCCCACGACGCCGACGCTCGTGACGGGCCGCGCGAGGGCCTTGTCCGGAGCCCCGGCCGGCTTCCTGGCGCGGCGGTTGACGAGGTCGAACGCGTAGAGCGACGACCGGAGCTCGTCGCCCATGACCAGATCGGCCAGCGCCTGCGACTCGGCCTCGAAGGCGGTGTCGCGGTCGGCGGTACGGGCGAGGCGGATCAGCTCGAGCGCCCGGTAGGGGGCGGGGGCGGCGCCGTGGACCTTCGCGTCGGCGATCTTCTTGCCGCCCTTGAGGGCGCCCTCCCAGAGCTGCTCGTCGCGGTCGACCGGCGTCCGCTCGACGCTGCGGCGGCCGGTGACCACCTCGCCCGCCCACACGAGCGACTGCGCGAGGAAGTCGGCGGGCTCGAAGATCGCGTCGAAGATCCCGAGGCCGTGGGCCTTCGCGCCGTTCAGCATGGTGTTGGTGTTGAGCGCGTTGGCGATGATCACCTCGACGGCCTTCTCGGGGCCGACGAGGTTGGGCAGCAGGTACGTGCCGCCCCAGCCGGGGACGAGGCCGAGGAAGGACTCCGGCAGGGCGATGGCCGTCACACCCGACGACACGGTGCGGTAGGTGCAGTGCAGTGGCAGCTCGACGCCGCCGCCGAGCGCCGCGCCGTTGACGAACGCGAAGCTCGGGACCGCGAGCTCGCCGAAGCGGCGGAACACGTCGTGACCGAGGCGGCCGATGCCCAGCGCGTCCTCGCGGGTGCGGCCGGCACCGACCATGGTCAGGTCCGCGCCGGCGGCGAAGACGAAGGGCTTGCCCGTGACGCCGACCGCGACGATCTCCCCGGCGTCCGCCCGCCGGGCGACCTGCTCGACGGCGGCCTGGAGGCTCGCCAGGCTCGCGGGGCCGAACGTCGACGGGCGGGTGTGGTCGCGGCCGTTGTCGAGCGTGATCAGGGCCATGGTGCCGGCGCCCCCGGGCAGCGCGACGTCCCGGACGAGCGCCCTGGTGACGACCTCCGTGGGGAGGGTCTGCTCGCTCACGCCGCCTTCTCCTTGCCGTAGTCCTCGTGGTGCGGGTTCTCCCACAGCACCGAGCCGCCCATGCCGATGCCGATGCACATCGTCGTCAGGCCGTACCGGACCTCTGGGTGCTCCTCGAAGTGCCGCGCCAGCTGGGTCATGAGCCGGACGCCGCTGCTGGCCAGCGGGTGCCCGAGGGCGATCGCCCCGCCGTCGGGGTTGACGCGCTCGTCGTCGTCCTTGATCCCGAAGTGCTCCAGGAACGCGAGCACCTGTACCGCGAACGCCTCGTTGATCTCGAACAGGCCGATCTCGTCGATCCCGATCCCGGTCTTCGCGAGCAGCTTCTCGGTGGCGGGCACCGGACCCTCGCCCATGACCTCGGGGTCGACGCCGGCGAAGGCGAAGTTGACCAGGCGCATCCGCGCGGGCAGGCCGAGCTCGGCGGCTGCGTCGGCGGCGGCGAGGATGCAGGCGGTGGCGCCGTCGTTGAGTCCGGCGGCGTTGCCCGCCGTCACCTTGCCGTGCGGGCGGAACGGCGTCTTCAGGCTGGCCAGGTCGCTCGTCGTCGTCCCGGGCCGCGGCGGCTCGTCCTGCGTGGCGAGGCCCCAGCCGAGCTCCTCGCTGCGGACGGCGACCGGAACGAGGTCGCGCTGGATCCTGCCCTGCGCGTAGGCGGCGGCGAGCTTGGCCTGGCTGGCGGCGGCGAACGCGTCGGCCCGCTCCTTGGTGATCTCGGGGTAGCGGTCGTGGAGGTTCTCGGCCGTCTTGCCCATGACGAGGGCGGACGGGTCGACGAGCCTCTCGGCGACGATCCGCGGGTTGGGGTCGACGCCCTCGCCCATCGGGTGGTGGCCCATGTGCTCGACGCCGCCCGCCACGACGACGTCGTAGGCGCCGAACGCGATCCCGGATGCCGTCGTCGTGACGGCGGTCATCGCACCGGCGCACATCCGGTCGACGGCGAAGCCCGGGACGCTGCGGGGGAGCCCGGAGAGCAGCGCCGCCATCCGGCCGATGGTCAGGCCCTGGTCGCCGATCTGCGTGGTGGCGGCGATGGCGACGTCGTCGATCCGTTCGGGCGGCAGCTCGGGGTGGCGTCGCAGCAGCTCGCGGATGCAGGAGACGACCATGTCGTCGGCGCGGGTCTGGGCGTACAGGCCCTTGACGCCGGCCTTGCCGAACGGGGTCCGGACGCCGTCGACGAAGACGACGTCGCGCAGGGAGCCGGGCACGGGAGTCCTCCTCGGGACGAGGTCCGGGAGCGTCGTCGCTCCCGCCACGACCCGATGCTACTCGACAGTAACTTCCGGAGGGGAGCACCCCGCCCCACCACCTGTGGTGATCATGCAAACCGGTCCGATCATGCACGCCGGTCCGATCATGGTCGGTCTGTGCGGCGCCTGCTGAGCGTCGTCCTGCTTGCTCCCCATGAGCTACTTCACGCCCGATAAGCCGCTCGGACGGCAGCCGCGATCGGCCTTGGGGGCGTAACGCGGCCGAAGGGGAGCACGCCGATCCCCGCCGTCCTCCATGATCGGAGCGGATTGCATGATCGGACCAGAGCGCATGATCACCGCACTAGAGGGCGGAGGGGGCCGCGGAGTCGATCACGGAGCGGT
The DNA here is from genome assembly GCA_035630955.1 of Kineosporiaceae bacterium. Lineage (GTDB taxonomy): Bacteria > Actinomycetota > Actinomycetes > Actinomycetales > Kineosporiaceae > DATKNA01. The sequence continues at coordinate 56 of DASQJO010000106.1, read as the reverse complement.
AGACCGCTTCGTAGCCGTCGGCCATGAGCTGCGGAGTGAACCGCAGCCGGACGGAC
>DASQJO010000105.1:0-1583 GCA_035630955.1 Kineosporiaceae bacterium | reverse complement strand
TCCGGGGAATGGCGTGACGTCGTCCTGATCGAACGGCGGTCACCCCGCTGAGCCGTCGCGCTCGCTCGCCGCGCGCCCTGCTGGTCCACAGGAACGGCCCCGGGAAAGCCCGAAGGCCGGTCCTCCGAGTGGAGAACCGGCCTCTGACCTGCACTTACTGGGTCGGGGTGGCGGGATTTGAACCCACGGCCTCTTCGTCCCGAACGAAGCGCGCTACCAAGCTGCGCCACACCCCGGTGGAGCCCGGCCAGCATACCGGAGCCGGCGGTGAGCCCTGAAACAGGTTCCGCCGGGCAGCGGCGACCGAACTTGGTCACGCTCGCGCGACACCCAGGCGCGGCCCCGGCGTCTCGCATGAGGGTGACGAACGACGGTCGGGGCTGCGCCCCCAACCACGTGCGATACGGAAGGATCGGGGACATGACCGAGGAGATGCCCGACTGGGAGCGCCGGTTCCGCGCCCCGCGCCTCGGCCTGCCGGACTGGGCCCGCGACCGACCGGACCGCGCCGCCGTCGTGGCGACGGCGAACGGCGTCCTCGAGGTGCACAGCTGGGACCGCTCGCGGAACGTGCTCGTTCAGGCCACCCGGCGCAAGGAAGGCACCGCGCACGCCACGATCGACCCGGCCGGCGAGTGGCTGTGGTGGTTCGACGACGGCGACGGCGACGAGTTCGGCGTCTGGCGGCGCCAGCCCTTCGGCTCGGGCCCGGACGCCGACGCCGAGGACCCCGCCGGCCTGCCCGCGGCCTACCCGAGTGGCTTGGCCATCGGCCGCGACGGCCTCGTCGTCGTCGGGCGCACCGATGAGGGCTACGGCGCGCAGATCCACGTCCTCACGCCCGGGGCGCCCGCGCGCCTGCTCTACCAGCACGCCGAGGATGCCGGCGTCGGCGACCTCTCCGAGGACGGCGAGCTCGTCGCGATCTCGCACAGCGAGCACGGCGACTCGCGGCACCCGGCGCTGCGCGTCATCCGGGCGATGGACGGCACGACCGTCGGCGAACTCTGGGACGGCCCCGGCAAGGGCCTCGACCCCTACGCCTTCGCCCCGGTCGCGGGCGACACCCGGCTGCTGGTGGGGCACGAGCGGCGCGGCCGTCCCGAGCTGCTGATCTGGGACGTCGCCACCGGCGAACAGCAGGAGCTCGAGCTCGACGTGCCCGGCGAGATCTCCGACGCCGACTGGTTCCTCGACGCGACCGCCCTGCTCGTCGCGGTCGACCACGACGCCCGCACCCGGCTCTACCGGTACGACCTCGCGGGCGGCTCCTCCGCGACCCCGATCGGCCCCGCGGAGGGCAGCGTGCGCGCCGCGACCACCCGCCCGGACGGCGACGTGTGGATGAACTGGTCGAGCGCCGCGCAGCCCCCGTCCGTGCGCGACCTCGCCGGCGACGTCGTCCTGGCGCCGCCCGGTGACCCCGCGCCGGCGTCCGTGCCGGTCGAGGACGTCTGGGTCGACGGCCCCGGCGGACGGATCCACGCGTTGCTGCGCCGGCCCGCGGGTTCTGAGGGAACGGCCCTGCCGATGATCGTCGACGTACACGGCGGACCCACGCACCACGACGCGGACGTCTTCCG
>DASQJO010000104.1:0-8094 GCA_035630955.1 Kineosporiaceae bacterium | reverse complement strand
CCGGAAGCGCACGTGCGGGCGCCAGAGCTGGTCGCGGGCGGCGAGCTCGGCGGCGAGACGGCCGAGGTCGTGGGCGAGGTCGGTGGTGAGGTCGGATGCGAGGTCGGTGGCGAGGTCTGAAGAAGGGCGCGCGGACGCGGTGAAGGTGGTCATGGGGTTCCTCGGGGAGAGCTCGGACGACGGTCGGCGGGCCGCGCGGACGGCGGCGGACGTCAGCGACAGGCGGTCGTCGTCACCCGGAGCAGGTCGACATGGCGGCGACGCCGGAGGACCGTGCCCGTCATCAGTGATCTCCTCGTGCGATGCGCTTGCCGACGGCTCTCGCCGGCCGGGTCGTCACCTGGAGCACCCCACCGCAGCGGAGGGTTGCCGGTCAGCTAGCCAGGGCTTGTCGCTGACGCTCATGACCCGTCGAGGACGATAGCGGTGCGTCGCGGGACACGCCAGCGTCGTGACCGGAGTGCTCGATCAGCGGGACGGCGCGCCGGACCAGCCGAGCCAGCGGTCCACGTCGACGGCGAGCACCGGGCCCGTCGGGGGCGTCGCGGCGTGCTGGGGGTAGCGGGCCTGGAGCAGGGCGACGGCGGCGCGGGCCTCGGCGTCCGGTGGGTCGAGCACGCGACCGCGGCCGTCGGCGCGGACCCACCACAGCGCGTCCCAGTCCGCGTCGTCGTAGTGGTCGACGAGCAGGGCGACGCGCGGGTTCGCCGCGACGTCGGCGAGCCTGCGCAGGGCCGTCGTCCGCTTGGGTTTGGCGTCGACGGCGCTGTAGACGACGTCGCCGTCGACGGCGAACACGATCGGCACGAGGTGCGGGACGCCCTCGGCGTCCGCGGTGGCGAGCCGCGCCACTCGTGCCGCGGCGAAGCGGGCGCGCGCCTCCTGCGGGGTCACGCCGCCGAGGCTACGGCTCTCAGCGCAGACTGGCCGCGAGGGTCGCGAGCCGGGCGGCGACCCGCTCCTCGCCGCGCCGCTTGTACGCGGCGCTCAGCGCCCGGGCGACCGTGGCCTCCTGCTTGTCGGAGGCGCTGGTGAACAGCTTCTCCCAGAGCGCTGCGAGCTCACGGTCGGGCGGCTCCTCGGCGCGCAGCAGGGCCACGAGCCGGTCCGCGCTCTCCTTGTGCTCGAGGGCGGCGGCGTCGAGGAACCAGCGCTTGGCGCCGGCGGTGTCCCCGGCGTCGGCGCGGAGCCGGCCGAGGGTGAACATGGCGTCCCGGTCCTCCTCCTCGGCACCGCGGGTCAGCCACTGCTCGGCGGCCTCGGTGTCGCCGCGGTCGAGGGCGAGGCGGCCGAGCAACAGGTACGCGACGGAGCTGCCGGCGTCCGCGGCGGCGGCGGCCCAGCGCTCCCGCTCGGTGTCGTCGGGGGCGCCGCGGGTGGCCATCCACTCCAGGCCTGGCAGCCACCCGGCCTCCGCGGACGCCCGCCAGGCGGCGACGCGCTCGGGGACGAGCTCCTCGCCGAGCAGGTGGTCGAGCACGTAGAGGGCCGGCCAGTGCCCGGCGCCGACGGCGCGCCGGCACCACTGCAGGGCCTCGTCGCCCTCGGTGCGGCCGAGCCAGAGGTGCTTGCCGAGGTCGCCCATGCTCTCGGCGTCCCCGGCCTCGGCGGCCCGGCGCAGCCACAGCTCGTACTCGTGGTCGTCGTGCTCGGCGTAGGCGCGCGCCGCCAGCAGCCGGTGGGCCGGCACGGTCTCCAGCGAGCGCAGGCGGGCGAGGAACCGTGCGGCCGTCTCGTCGTCGCCGAGCCGCTCGGCCCGGCGCAGGGCCTCGTCGACGCGCTCGGCCATGACCTGTGCGGCGCGCGGGTGCCCGTGCTCGCGGGCCCGCTCCAGCCAGAGCGCGCCCTTGTCGACCAGGCTCCAGCCGAAGAGCAGCTCCCCGACGGTGAGCATCGCGTCGGCGTGGTCCTGCTGGGCGGCCTTGAGGTACCAGTCGTACGCCTCGTGGACGCTGTCCATCTGCCGCAGCACGTCGGCGAGGGCGATCATGGCCTCGACGTCGCCGCGCTCGGCCACCTTGCGGAAGTACGCCATCGCCTCGTCGAGGGTGAGCAGCCGCCAGGCGCGGTGCCCGAGCGCGAGCCAGGCCCGGTCGGTGCCGAGCGTGTCGAGCTTGGCGCGCCACCGCGCGGCCGCCTCCGGGTCGCCGGCCTCGTCCGCGGCCTCGAGCAGGGCCTCCAGCGCGCGGGTCAGCTCGTGGTCGGCGGCCTGCTCGCCGGCCTCGCCCGCGACGCGCAGCCACGTCTCGCCGCCGTCGACGTCGCCGGACTCGAAGAGCAGACGGCCGAGAGTGATCGCCGCGGCGGTCGAGCCGAGGTCGGCGCCGCGGCGGAGCAGCGCGAGCGCCTCGTCGCGTCGGCCGTGGTCGTCGAGCAGCCGGGCCAGGTCGTGCAGGGCGTCGAGGTCGCCGTCGTCCGCCGCCTGCCGGAACGCCCGCTCGGCCTCCCCGGGATCGGCGTCGCGCAGGAGCCGGGCGACGTGCCGGGCGGCGGCCGTCTCACCGGCGTCGGCGGCGATCCGGTAGGCGCGCAGGGCCTCCTCCACGCGGCCCGCGGCCTCGTGGAGCTCGCCGAGGCGCAGTGCGCGGTCGGTGCGGCCGGCGTCGACGCACCGGCCGAGCCAGGTGAGCTCGGCATCCGGCTCACCGGCGGCGGCGTGCAGGTCCGCCAGGGCCAGCATGGCGGCGGGATGGCCGTGCTCGGCGAAGTCGCGGCACCACTCCCACAGCTGGGCGGTGGCGTCGGCGGCGGCGAGGAGGTCGGCGCACTCCTGCCAGGCCCCGTCGGCGCCCGCCTCTTCCGCGCGGCGGTACCAGAGCGTGGCCTCGGTCCGCCGCCCGCCACCGAGCAGCTGCCGCGCGAGCGCGGTCATGGCGCCGGAGTCGCCGTCGACCGCGGACCTTCGCAGCTCGGCCTCGCCGGTGCGGGAGGTCCAGCCGCGGGCGGCATCGTTGACGGGGGTGACCGTGCCGCCGGCGTCGAGGGTGAAGAGGGCGACGTCCGCGCGGTCGGCCCAGGCGAGGGCGTCGTCGGGGTAGGGCGCGACGGCGACGGCGGTCGCGCGGACACCCTCGACAGCGGCCACACCGGTCAGGCGCTGCAGGTCTGCGAGGCCGACGGGCGTCCCGGCGTCCGGGGCCAGGACCACGACGTCGGGACCCCGGAGGTGTACCCCCTCCCCCGCGTCCGGGCGTGTCGCGTGGACCTCGTGGCCGAGCTCCCGCAGGAACGCCGCCGCGGCCTCCCGGACCAGCAGGAGGACCTCGTCACCGACGGCGTCGCCCATTCCCCTCCCCTGCGTCCCTCGCCCGTGCCGCTCCTGTCGGCAGGTGGAGGCCGGTCAGACATAGGCCGGGCGGGCGACCTCCTGGACGTCGTCCAGCCTGGCGAGCGCCTCGCGCAGACCGCGCTCGGCCCGCGCCAGCAGGGCGACGCCGGACGCCGCGGGCCGCTCGAGCACGTCGGGCGAGGGGTGGACGGCGATCCCGACGCCGATCCGGACGGCGGGCAGCGGGTCGGGCTCCCCGCCGGGGCCGGCCGGCCGCGAACCGGCGGCAACGTGCAGGGCGCGGGCGACGTCCCAGGCGACCGAGGAGTCGGCGCCGGGCAGGACGGCGACCAGCGTCTCGCCCTTCCCGCGGGCGAGGGTGGCGTCGGTCGGGAGGACGTCGAGCAGGCGCCGCGCGACCCCGGCGAGCACGTCGTCGGCGACCCGGAAGCCGTGGGCGGAGTCGAGGTCGCGGTAGCCGGCGACCTCCACCGCGATCAGGGCGAGCGGACGCCGGGGGTCGGCGGTGTCGTGCGCCTCCTGCACGGCCTGCCGGAGGTAGCGGACGTTGGGCAGGCCGGTGACGGCGTCGGTGGCCTCGAGCTCGAGCAGCTCGCGGAGCATCCGGTCATGACCGCGGGCATGCCGGGCGAGGCCGACGCCGGCCCCGAGGACGGCGAGCGCGCCGAGCCAGCTCACCGGGAACCGTCCCGGATCCGCGGCAGCGAGGACGGCGAGCGCCCCGGCGGCGCCGGCGGTGCCGAGGACGGCGAGGTGCACCCGTTCGACGTAGGGCGCAGCGGCGAGCACCAGCAGGAGCAGGACGGCGACCGCGGCCTCGCACGAGGTACGCGGGCCGGCGACGCCTGCCACCAGCGCGACGAGTGCGGTCGGCAGCTGCGCCATGCAGCACTGCTCGACGGGGCGCCGGCCGCGGGCGAGGGCGTCGGTGACGGCGGCGGACCACCCCGCCGCGACCGCGAGGAGGAGGAGCTGCCAGCCGGACGGCCCCGGCAGTGCGGTCACGGCCGCGACGGCGAAGCAGGCGGCGGTGACGGCCTGGGCCCCGACGGCCATGCGCCGGACGACGTGGTCGGTCGAGCGCAGCCGTTCCGCCGCGCGGACCCAGCCGTGCCGATACGCCGTCGCCACTGCGCCGCCTCCCTTCTCCTGACGTGGGTGCGGCATCGGCAGCAGGCATCCGGTTCTGTAGCCCCGCCGGGCTCGCGGGGTGGCGGCCTCGGGCACGCGCGTTGCTCCTTTGCGCATGCCGGTGTGGCTTCCTCGATGCGGCTGCGCGCATCCGACCGCGCTTCACCGACGGGACGCGGGACGACGGCTACGTGAGCGACGCCTCGTAGATCGACCCGATCGCCTTGTCGAGCACCTCGTCGAACTCGGCGTCGCTCTGGTCGCGCCGCAGGCCCTCGGTCAGCGCCCGCGAGAAGCTCGCGATGAGGCCGGGGTTGCGGGCGAGCAGTGCATCCGCCTCGTCCCGTGAGTAGCCGCCAGACAGCGCGACGACGCGCAGCACCTTCGGGTGCGTCATGAGGTCGGCGTAGAAGCCGTCGACGGTCGGGATCGACAGCTTGAGCATGACCTGCCGCCCCTCCGGGACGGCGGACAGCCGCTCAACGATGCCGGCCTTGAGCATGTCCTCGGCCTCGGCCTTGTCGGGCGCCTCGATGTCGACCTCGGGCTCGACGATCGGCACGAGCCCGGCGTCGAGGATCCGGCCGGCGTACATGAACTGCTGGTCGAGGACGGCGGTGATGCCGGCGGCGTTCGCGTGCTCGACCACCGAGCGCATCTTCGTCCCGAAGACGCGCCGCCCGACGGCCCGCTCGAGCAGCGGGTCGATCCTCGTGAACGGCTTCATGAGCTGCACGCCGTCCGACTCCTGCGCGAGCCCCTCGTCGACCTTGACGAACGGGACGACGTGCTTGCGCTCCCACAGGTACTGCACGGAGTTCACGCCGTCGACGTCGCGGTCCATCGTCTGCTCGAAGAGGATCGCGGCCAGGATCCGGTCGCCGCCGAAGGCGGGGCTGGCGATGATCCGGCTCCGGAACTCGTGCATGAGGTCGAACATCTGCTCGTCCGAGGAGTACTCCGACTCCTCGATGCCGTACAGCGCGAGCGCCTTCGGGGTGCTGCCCCCGCTCTGGTCGAGGGCTGCGACGAATCCCCGTCCCGTCGCCATCTGCGACCGCTGCGCGTCGTCCATCGTCCCGACTCCCCTCCGGCACGCCCGGAGCACTGTCCGCTCGTGAACGTACACCGGTCGGGGAAAGGTCGCCCCCGCCGGGGCACCTTCGGGCGGCGCGCCCCACCGGGTGTGGTGCACGCTCGCTCCGATGGACGACGACGGCCCGGCCTCCCCCGACGTCGCGGCGACGGCTCTTCCCGAGCTGGTGCGCCCGATGCTCGCCGTGCCCGGCGAGCTGCCGCCCGCCTCCGAGGACCCGCAGTGGCGGTTCGAGCTCAAGTGGGACGGCGTCCGCGCGGTCAGCTACGTCCGGGGCGGCGAGGTCCGCCTGATGTCCCGCAACGACCTCGACGTCAGCCGCAGCTACCCCGAGATCCTGCGGCCGCCGCCCGCGCTGGCCGCGGTGGCCGCGGTGCTGGACGGCGAGCTGGTCGCGTTCGACGCGCACGGCCGGCCGAGCTTCGGGCGGCTCCAGGAACGCATGCACATCGCGGACGTCGCCGTCGCCCGCCGGCTCGCGGAGCGGGTGCGGGTCACCTACCTCGTCTTCGACCTGCTGTTCCTCGACGGCCGCTCGCTGCTCCGAGCGCCGTACGTGGAGCGGCGCGAGCTCCTCGAGGGCCTCGGCATCGAGGGGACGACGTGGCAGGTGCCGCCGAGCTTCGCCGGGCACGGCGCCGACGTCCTCGCCGCGAGCCGCGAGAACCGGCTGGAGGGGGTCGTCGCCAAGCGCGCGGCGTCGACGTACCGCCCGGGCGCGCGGTCACCGGACTGGCGCAAGGTCAAGCACGTGCTCATGCAGGAGGTCGTCGTCGCGGGCTGGCGGGCCGGCCACGGCCGGCGCGAGGGCGGCATCGGCTCGCTGATCCTCGGCGTCCCCGGACCGGACGGGCTGGAGTTCGTCGGCGGCGTCGGCACCGGGTTCACGGGCGCCATGCTCGCCGACCTCGCCCGCCGCCTGGCGCCGCTCGAGCGGACGGACCCGCCGTTCGCGACGGCCCTGCCCCGTGCCGAGCTGCGCGAGGCGCACTGGGTGGAGCCGGCTCTCGTCGGCGAGGTGGCCTTCACCGAGTGGACGTCCGACGGGCACCTGCGGCACCCGTCGTGGCGGGGGCTCCGGCCGGACAAGAGCCCCGGTGACGTCCGCCGGGAGAGCTGATCGGGGTCAGCCGCCCTGCGAGCCGGTGCCGCCCAGGTTCATGACGACGATGCCGGCGACGACGATGGCCATGCCGACGACGGTCACGGCGGTCAGCCGCTCCCCGAAGAGGTAGTAGCCGCCGAGGGCGGCACCCACGGTGCCGAGCCCGGACCAGACGGCGTAGGCCGGGCCGACGCCGATCGTCTTGAGGGCCTGGGCGAACAGGACGAACGCGATGCCGTACCCGACCACCACGACCACGGACGGCCACAGCCGCGTGAAGCCGGCGCTGCCGCGCAGCGCGAGCGTGCCGACCACCTCGCTGACGATGGCGATGCCGAGCAGCAGCCAGGCCATGAGGTGTCCTCCGGGCTCGTGGGGATCGACGCGCCCATGGTGGCGGACGCCGGGTCAGGGCAGCTCGCCGTCCGCCCGCTCGACGTCATCGGGCCGGCGTGCCGTCGTTCGTCACGAAAGGCCCGGGACGGCAGACGTCCCGGCGTGTCGCCGACCTCTGCAGAACGACGGTACGGACGCCTCACACCGCGAGGCGGCTGAACACGATCAGGAGCACGGCGAGGGTGTCGAGCACGAAGGCGTCGTCCCGACCCCACCGGTCCAGCAGGTCGCCCTCGCCCGAGCCGGTCTCGCGGGCCAGCCCCAGGGCGTCGTCCGCGGCACCTCGCACCGTCACCCAGAGCCGGCGGGGCACCTGGTGCGCGGCCAGCCGGGCGGAGGTCGCTCCGAGCACGTCCAGCACCTCGTCGACGTCGACGGCCTCCACGCGGAGCATGCTCTGCAGGTCCTCGGCCATCCGCCGGCAGAGCACGCGCCGCTCCCCGGCGTCCGGCACGAGGTGCTCGACCAGCCGGAGGACCTGCCCGAACCCGGGCCCCGCGGGCAGCGGCACACCCTGCGCCGCCGCTCCGCCGAGGCCGCGCTCCACCAGCGCCGCGCTGATCGCGGCGAGACGCTCGGCGGGCGTCGCGGGCACGGCGTCGGGAGCCACCGCCGTCGACGGAGTTCCCCGGTGTCTCCCGAACAGCCCCACGGCGGGGACCGTAGAGATCGGCTGCGCTCCCCCGGCGTCGGTCGCACCGATCTCCGCCGGCCGCGCCCAGGATCGGCCCGACCGGCCGAGCCCGGACTCGGGCGTACGCCCCAGCCCGGCGACGGTCAGTCCGGCGGCCCCTCGACGTTGACCGTCGGCGCCCCCTCGCCCGCCCGCGCGATGACGGCGGTCGACTGGTCCTCCGGCGACGGGTTGGACTCGCGGTGCACCGTCCCCGCCGGGACGTGCAGGAAGTCGCCCGGCCCGGCCTCGACGCTCTCGCCGCCGCCCGGCCCGAACTCCAGCCGCATCCGGCCGCGGACGACGTACAGACTCGTCTCGTGCGCCCCGTGGTGGTGCCACCCGGACGTGGCGCCCGGCTCGGTGTGCACGACGCCGGCCCAGAGCCCCGGGGCCTCGAACGC
>DASQJO010000103.1:0-5179 GCA_035630955.1 Kineosporiaceae bacterium | reverse complement strand
AGTCCACCATCTCCGGTCTCAAGGACGGCCAGGTCGACGTGGTGGTGGGCACGCATCGCCTGCTCAGCGGGGAGATCGCGTTCAAAGACCTCGGTCTGGTGATCATCGACGAGGAGCAGCGATTCGGCGTCGAGCACAAGGAGCAGCTCAAGCGGCTGCGTACCCATGTCGACGTGCTGGCCATGTCCGCGACGCCCATCCCGCGCACCCTCGAGATGGCGGTGACCGGCATCCGCGAGATGTCGACCCTCGCCACCCCGCCCGAGGAGCGGCACCCGGTGCTGACCTTCGTGGGCGGCTTCGAGGAGAAGCAGATCGCCGCCGCGATCCGCCGCGAGCTGCTGCGCGAGGGCCAGGTCTTCTACGTGCACAACAAGGTGGAGTCGATCGAGCGCGCCGCCGCCCGCCTGCGCGAGCTCGTCCCCGAGGCCCGGATCGCCACCGCCCACGGCAAGATGGGCGAGCACCGGCTCGAGCAGGTCATCGTCGACTTCTGGGAGAAGCGCTTCGACGTGCTCGTCTGCACGACGATCGTCGAGACGGGCCTGGACATCTCCAACGCCAACACCCTGATCCTCGAGCGCGCCGACCTGCTCGGGCTGTCGCAGCTGCACCAGCTGCGCGGTCGGGTCGGGCGCGGGCGCGAGCGCGCCTACGCCTACTTCCTCTACCCGCCCGAGCGCCCGATGACGGAGACCGCGCACGACCGGCTCCAGACCATCGCCCAGCACACCGATCTCGGCGCCGGCATGCAGGTCGCGATGAAGGACCTCGAGATCCGCGGTGCGGGCAACCTGCTCGGCGGCGAGCAGTCCGGGCACATCGAGGGCGTGGGGTTCGACCTCTACGTGCGGCTGGTCGGCGAGGCCGTCGCCGAGTTCCGCGGCGAGTCGCCGCAGGAGACGGCGGAGATGAAGGTCGAGCTGCCGGTCGACGCGCACCTGCCGCACGACTACGTGCCGGGGGAGCGGTTGCGGCTCGAGGCGTACCGCAAGATCGCGGAGGTGGCCGACGAGGCGGGCGTCCAGGCGGTGCGCGAGGAGCTGCAGGACCGGTACGGGGCCGTGCCCGAGCCGGTCGAGAACCTGCTCGCGGTCGCGTCCCTGAGGATCAAGGCCCGGCGCGCCGGCCTCACCGAGATCACCGCGCAGGGAAATCAGATCCGCTTCGGGCCCGTCGACCTGCCCGACTCCGCGCAGCTGCGGCTCAAGCGGCTCTACCCGGGCTCGATCCTCAAGCCGGCGGTCGGCACGATGCTCGTGCCCCGGCCGACCACCGCCCGGGTCGCGGGCACGCCGCTGCGGGACCGGGAGATCCTGCGCTGGGCGGAGGAGGTCGTCGAGTCGGTGCTGGGCGGCTCCGTCGCCACCGCCGCGGCCGTGGCCGTCGGGGCCGGCCGCTAGCATCGGGTCGGTCGCTGTCGTTCAGGAGGAGCATCCCGTGAGCCGCCCGCGTGTCGCCGCCCTGGCCGTCGCCCTCGCGATCGCGCTCGTCCCGGCCCTGTCCGGGTGCGGCACGACGCAGGCCGGCGCCGCCGCGATCGTCGGCGACCACCGCATCACCGTGAGCGACCTCCAGACCGCGACCACCGAGCTCAAGCGCCTCGTGCAGGACCCGACGCAGATCACGCAGGAGCTCGTGCTCGGGTGGCTCATCGCCAACCCCGCGGCGGTCGAGGTCGCGACACAGAAGGGGCAGGCGGTCTCCCGGGACGACGCGCTGCGGTTCTTCTCGCAGGCGAACTTCACGAATCCCGCCGGCGGGGCGACCCCGAGCGAGGCCGCGGTCACCGCCGTCCAGACCGCGTACGCGCTGCAGCTGCTGGCGGGGCAGGACGTCGACCCGGCGGCGGCGAAGGCCAACGTCGACCAGGTGCTCGCCGACCTCAAGGCGGAGAAGGTCACGGTGAACCCCCGATACGGCACCTTCGACTACGCGTGGGACGCGCAGACCCAGTCCTTCACACTCAGCCCCACCAAGGTCAGCTGGCTCACCACGCCGTCGGGCTCGTCCGGCTCGTCCGGCCAGCCGTCCCCGCAGCCCTCGCCCTCCTCGAGCTGACCGGCGGCGTCGTGACCGTCCCCCCGCAGGGCCGGCTCGTCCTGGTCCTCGTCAGCCCGCGGGTGGCGCCGGGACTGCTGACGTGGCCGGCCTGGGAGCAGCTGCGCGCCGCCGCCGTCGTGCTCGCCGCCGATCCGGACGACGACTGGCTCGAGGCCCTCGCCGCCGCCGGCGTCGCGCCCGAACCGGTCGGCGACGAGCCGCCCGGCGTCCTGGCCCGCCGGCTCGCGGACGCCGCCGTCGCCGCGGCCGCCGCCGACCGGCCCGGGCCTGCGGTCTGGCTCGGCTCCCCGGACGGCGACCCCGGCCTCACCGACGCCCTGGCGGAGGAGCTCTCCCGACGCGCCGTCGCCGGCGAGCCGCCCGAGATCGAGCTCGTCGCCGGCTCCCACGACGTCCCGGGCGCCCGCCTGCTCGACCTCGTCGCCGTCATGGATCGGCTCCGTTCGCCCGGTGGCTGCCCCTGGGACGCCCGGCAGACCCACGTGTCCCTCCTGCCGTACCTGCTCGAGGAGAGCCACGAGGTGATGGAGGCCGTCGAGACCCTTCCGGCCACGGGGAACCGGGAGCACCTGCGGGAGGAGCTCGGCGACCTGCTGCTCCAGGTGATGTTCCACGCCCGGATCGCGCAGGAGGACCCGCAGGCCCCGTTCGGGATCGACGACGTGGCGGCGGGGATCGTGGCGAAGCTGGTGAGCCGCCACCCGCACGTGTTCGCAGGGGGCACGGCGACGGACGCGGACGAGGTCGCCGTCACCTGGGAGGAGCTCAAGGCCGCGGAGAAGGGCCGTACCGGGCTCTACGAGGGGATCCCGGCGTCGCTGCCGTCGCTGGCACGCGGCGCCAAGATGCTCGGCCGGCTCGAGCGCGCCGGGCAGCTCGACCCCGCTACGCTCGCGGCCGCCGCGGAGGACGACCCGTGGGCCCGCGAGCTGCTCGACGTCCTGGTCAGGGCGCGGGCGGCCGGTGTGGACGCCGAGGGCGCCCTGCGCGCCGCGCTGACCAGGCTCGCCGTGCAGGAGGCTCAGGTGGGGGCGGGCGCGGCCGACGGGACGGGGTGAGCCGGGGCGGCGAGGCGCCTGTAAGGGTTTTCAGCGGTTTCGCCCCAAGGGTGCCCCACCTACAGCATCATGAGCACCATCCTCCGGACGGGTGACCCGGCCGCGAGGCAGGACGAGGAAGGGACGCGCGTTCGTGCGCATCGCGCTGCTCGGCACCCGAGGGGTGCCGGCCCGCTACGGCGGGTTCGAGACGGCGGTCGAGGAGATCGGCAGCCGGCTCGCGGCGCGTGGGCACGACGTGACCGTCTACTGCCGCAGCGAGGACCGGTCGCCGGAGTACCTCGGGATGCGCCGCGTCGTGCTGCCCGCGGTGCGGCTGCGGTCCGCCGAGACCCTGACGCACACCGCCCTCTCCGTCGTTCACCAGGTGCGCGAGCGGGCCGACGTCGCGATCGTCTTCAACGCGGCCAACGCCCCGCTGGTCCCCGCTCTGCACAGCCTCGGCGTCCCGGTCGCCGTGCACGTCGACGGCCTGGAGTGGCAGCGGGGCAAGTGGGGCCGCCTGGGCCGGCGCTATTACCTCGTCGCGGAGCGCGCGGCCGTGCGCTGGGCCGACGCCCTCATCGCGGACGCCGTCGGGATCCAGGAGTACTACCGCCGCCGGTACGGCGCCGAGTCCCACTTCCTCGCCTACGGCGCGCCGGTGCTCACCCACCCGGCGCTGTACCGGCTGCCCCAACTCGGCCTGGGGGCGGGCGGATACCACCTGGTCGTGGCCCGGCTCGAGCCGGAGAACCACGTCGACCTCATCCTGCGCGGCTACGTCGCCAGCAGCGCCCAGCAGCCGCTCGTCGTGGTCGGGTCCGCGCCGTACGCCAGCGGCCACATCGACGAGCTCGAGCGGATCGCCGCCACCGACGACCGGATCCGGATGCTCGGCGCCGTCTGGGACCAGGAGCTCCTCGACGCCCTCTACGCCGGGGCCTCGTGCTACCTGCACGGTCACTCGGTCGGCGGCACGAACCCGTCGCTGCTGCGGGCGCTCGGCGCCGGCGCGAGCGTGGCTGCCTTCGACGTGGACTTCAACCGCGAGGTCGTCGGGGACGCCGGCGTCTACTTCGCGGAGGACGACGACGTGACGACGATCCTCAAGCAGGTCGAGGCCGACCCGGAGGCGGCCCGGGCCCGCGGGGACGCCGGTCGCCTGTCGGTGGCCCGCCGGTACCGATGGGACGACGTCGCCGACGGCTACGAGGAGCTCTGCGCGGGGCTGTTCACCGGGACGGCGGTCCGTCCGTGACCACGTCCGCCACCGCGCGGCCCGCTCCCGAACCCTCCCCCGGACAGCCCGAGGAGTCCCTGCGGGCCACCGTCGCGCGGCTCGCCGCCGCCCAGAAGAGCTCCCAGGGCGCCCCGGCGTACTCGCGCTTCGTCAACCGCCCGCTCGGACGCGTCCTCGCCGCCCTGGCGTACCGGGCCGGCCTGACCCCGAACGCCGTGTCGGCGATCAGCGCGGCGCTCTCGCTGAGCGGGATCCTCGTGCTGGCGCTCGTCCGGCCCGCCCCCGCGACGGCGCTCGCCGTCAGCGGCCTGCTCGTCGCCGGGTACGCTTTCGACGCGGCGGACGGCCAGCTCGCCCGGCTGCGCGGCGGCGGCTCCCTCGCCGGCGAGTGGCTCGACCACATGATCGACGCCGCCAAGGTGTCGTCGCTGCACGTGGCCGTCGTGATCGCCGTCCACCGCTGGTTCGGGGTGGGCGAGGGCTGGGCGCTCGTGCCGCTCGGCTTCACGGTCGTGGCGGCCGTCTTCTTCTTCGGGATGATCCTCAACGACCAGCTGCGCCGGCAGCGCGGCCTCGGCGCCCGGCCCGGGGCTGCCGCGACCTCGTCGCTGCGATCGCTCGCCGCCGTCCCGACCGACTACGGAGTGCTGTGCCTGGCCTTCCTCCTGCTCGCCGCGCCGGGCGCCTTCCTCGCCTGCTACACCGTGCTGTTCGCGGGCACGACGGCCTATCTCCTGGCGGCGCTCGTCGCCTGGTTCCGACAGATGCAGGGGCTGGACCGGGCGGCCCGGGCATGACCATAGGCAGGGCCGCGGGTTTGGTCGCGGGCGCCGTG
>DASQJO010000102.1:0-3501 GCA_035630955.1 Kineosporiaceae bacterium | reverse complement strand
AGACCGACACCGTTCCCTCCACTCCAGCTGCCGCGAGATAGGTCCGGGCCGCTCGGCCCGCGGCAACGGGATCGACCTCCACGCGTTCTCCGCGCACAGCGGCGGGGACGTCGAGCATCTGCGTGCCGGCCCGGGCCGCCTCCCGCGCTGCCTCGTCGGCGCGTTCGAGGGCCCGGATCTTGCCTCCGCCGTCGACCACCAGTCCCACGGCGGCGAGCAGCGCGACGGCGACGACGATGACGAACAGGGAGACGGCGCCCTCGTCGCCGTGTCGCCGCGTCACCCTCGCTCCCGATACGTGTCGAGAGGGCTCACGGCCGTTGCCGTGACGGTCCTCGATCCCGGGAACCCCGGCAGCGCGAGGTCGGCGAGCGCCACGACACAGGTCACGGTCGCCGTCACGCGCGCCGCCTGCCCGACCGGGACGCTGAACCCGCCCACGTCCACCGCGACGTCGACGCGACCGCACCGTAGGTCCTGCTCGGCCAGCGCGCGCATCGCGCCGTCCTCCGCAGCTCGTTGCGCACCGGCCGCGGTACGGGCGATCGAGGCGCTGCGAGCGGCCTCGTCGGCAGCCTGCTCGACGCTGGTTCCCGCCAGGGTCACCCGACCGACCAGGACGAGCAGGCCCAGCAGCAGGACCAGCGCCGGGGTCAGCACGACGAGCTCCAGCGACGCCGCCCCCTCGTCGCGAGGCGTGGTCACGGCTCCCCCGCCCTGGTGAAGCGCTCGACGGGACCTGAGGCGGACTGCTCGACCGCCCAGCCGGGCACGCCGGGCACCAGCGACATCGCGTGTCCGCTGACGGTCACCGTGGCCGTCGTCGCCGACCGCTCGGATCTGACGGCCGACGAGGGCAGGACATGCTCACCGCCGGCGCGGGACAGGAACGCGACGGCCGCTCGCCGCCCCTCGTCCGCAGTGCCGCCGCGGGAGCGGGCCGCCGTCAGTCCGTCGGTGGCGGCGGCGAGGGCGACATCCCTGGCGTGGTAGTACAGCGCGCCCTGGACGAGCCCGAAGATCGCCAGCAGGACCGCGGGGAAGAGGACGACGATCTCGAGCGTCGCCGAGCCGGCGGCGTCGTCGCGACGGCGGCGTGAAGGCAGCACGGGATCAGGGGATTTCGCTGATCTTGCGCTCGATCACCGCCCTGATCCCGATCGCAGCACCGGTCGCCAGGGTGACGGCGACGATCGCCAGGGCCACCCACTCCAGCGTCGCCAACCCGGCGTCGTCGGATCGCCGGGCGGCCGCGCGGCGCTGCAGCGCCTCCGGGGCGCCGGCGAGGAACAGCGTCACTTTGACGTACGTCTCGAGCACAGTCCCGTGATCCCTTCGTCAGGTGGAAAGCAGGTGGTACATGGCGGGAGTAGCGATCATCAGCGCGAAGCACAGGGCCAGCAGGGCGACGGGGAGGACCATTCGCTCGCTGGCGGCGTTCGCACGCGCCTGCTCGCGCGTGAGCATCGCCGTCCGCAAGCTGCGGCCACGGGCGCGGAGCGCCTCGTACACCTGGGCCCCCTCCTCCCCGGCGAGCCGCATGATGTCGGCGAGGTCGGCGAGCTCGGGGGCGCCGAGTTCCTCTGCGAGGGCGGCCAGGCTGTCCCAGGGCGTGGTACCGGACAGTCGCGCCCGCAGCAGCTCCTCGCGGATCCGTTCGAAGACCCACGAGTGGCCGACGTGCGCGGCGTTCTCCAGTGCCTGATTCGTGCCGGCGCCGGCGAGCCGTTCGAGGGCGACGAGCTCGATGTAGGCGCCGACGGCGCGCCCGAAGTCCTCGCGCGCCGCGGCGGCACGCTCCCGAACGGCCAACGACGGGAGGGCGAAGAAGAGCGCGGCCAGCGCCAGGGATGCGAGGGCAGGCAGGGTCCAGGGCAAGGAGATGCCGGTCAGGCCCAGCAACCCGACGAGCAGGGGTGGGAACGCGAGGCCGATGACGGCGAGCAGAGCCTTCTCGCCCAGCCATTCGTGCGGCGCGATCCGAAGGATGGCGAGCTCCCGTACCGGTGGACGCACCCCCGGCCAGGCGCCTGCTCGCGCGAGCAGAGCACGTCCCAGACGGTCCTGCAGGCCCGTCGGGCGGACGTCCGCCGCCGTCGGTCGCTGCGTCGACAACCGTTCGAGCGCCGCCGCGAGGTCCGGTGGGGCGGGCACGAGTTGCGACAGGACGACCGTCAGCCCGATCCCGGCGACCGCGCCGAGGAGCAGGACGGCGACGAGGAGGGGGTTCATCGGCGCCGACCCGTCGACCCCGACGGGAGGAACCGAGGTGTGGGCGCGCCTCGGGTCATCTGCCGCAGCCACAGCAGGCAGCCGGCGTAGAGGCTGAGGAACAGCAGCAGCGCGAGCTGACCACCGGGCGTCCTGTACGGGGCGATGTACTCGCCGTCCAGGGCGAGCACGCCGAGGACGGCAAGGGTGAGGATGGTGACCCACCGGGCCGTCGTCCGCGGCTTGGCCCGGTCGGCCTCGATGCCGCGACGGATTCTGACCTCTTCGGCCACGGTGGCCGCCAGGTCGTCGAGGACCGCGGCGAGGCCGGGGCCACGCCGCTGTGCCCCGAGGATCAGGGTGGCGGCGACGAGATCTCCGGTGGCATCGTCGAGGTCGTCCGCGAAGGCGCGGAGGGCCTCGTCGGTCGGCCAGCGCGCGTTGAGCCGCGCCACGAGCGTGCCGACCATCGGCGCGATGGGCTCGGGCGTCGACCCCAGGCTCGCCGTTATCGCGTGCTCGATCCCGGACCCCACCGTGAGAACGCCGGACATCCCTCGCGTCCACTGTTCGATAGCGGTCAGCCGCTCCACGTCGAGCGCGGCCGCGGGCGAGCTCAGCAGGATCGGGACCCCGACGACGAGCAGCGGGAGCAGGACGACGGCGAGTGCCCACCCGGAGAGCAGCCACGCCAGCAGACCCGCCACGGTGGCCGCGCCGAGCCATGCACGACGACGCCGCCGGGCGGCCGGCGGCAGGCCGTGGCCGAGAACGGCGCCGATCACGCCGGCTGCCCTGCGGGATCGGGCCGGACGGCCCTCGTCCGCGACCGGGACGAACCCGAGCACCGTGAGGAGCAGGCCGCCGACCAGGGCCGACCCCATGGCGGCAGCGAGGAACGGCGTCACCGTGCACCGCGCAGGTCGAGGGATCCGGACCTTGCCCAGACGGCGTGCCCGGCATCCAGCAGTGCCGGATCGAACCCTGCCCGGGCGAGCTCGCCGAGGAAGCTGGGCCTGCCCACGGCGACGGCGCGCCCCTCCGGTCCGGGCAGGAACAAATCGGTGACCGCCGGCCGGAAGTTCTCGCCGGTGTCGACTTCGACGACCTCTGCGACGACTCGACGTCGACGGCCGGTGGCGGGATCGTCGAGCGAGACCAGATGCACGATGAGATCGATGTGCTGGGCCACCAGCCTGGCGGCGTATGCCTCGTTCGTGTGGACGCTCAGCACGCACGTGACGAGTCGCTCGATGGTGTCTCGCGCGTTCTTGGCATGCGTCGTCGACA
>DASQJO010000101.1:0-6706 GCA_035630955.1 Kineosporiaceae bacterium | reverse complement strand
CGGCGGCTCATCACGGCGGCCGACGCGGAGCGCAGCCGCCTCGAACGGGCGATCGCACGTGAGGTCCTGCTGCATCTCCGGCCGCTGCCGGACCGGCTGCGTCAGCTCTCCTCCGCTCGACCGGCCGAGCGGCCCCCGGTCGACCCCTCCTCGCTCGAGCCGTTGGTCGAGTCGCTGAACGCAGCGCTGGAGGCGTTGCGCGAGATCACACGCGGGGTCTTCCCCGCCCAGCTCGTCCGCTCCGGGCTTCCCATGGCTCTCACGTCGCTGCTCGCCCGGACCGGCAGCGCCCGTCGCCTGGTCGTCAAGGACCTCGCAACTGGCCGACGCTTCGACCCACGAGTAGAGGCCGCGGCCTACTTCTGCGCCCTGGAAGCGGTGCACGACCTCGGAGAACCAGTGGTGGTCGTGCTGGATGCTCCAGCCGAGCAGTTGCAGCTGACCGTGAGCGGTACGGACCGCGGGGGCCTCCCGATCGACGAGATGCGAGACCGCGTCGAAGCGGCGGGCGGTTCGGTGTGGGTTTGCGAGGAGCTTGGGCGCGCCGTCATCGAAGTGCGCGCGCCGGCTGCCTCCGCCGGGTGACGGGAACACCGGCCGGGCTCGGGCTCCCTGATCAGGTGCGCGATCCGGACCACGCCTGCTCCAAGCGGTCCGGGCCGAAGACGGCCTTGTGCACGTAGGCCGCCGCGCCCGACTCGGCCACGAATTGCTGCCCCGCGTCGTCGTCATACGTCGAGAGCAGCACGACCGTTGGCGGGCATGCACCGAGCAGCAGCCGTCGCGTGGCTTCCACGCCGTCGATGCCGGGCAGGTGTACGTCCATGAGCACGAGGTCTGGGAGCGACTGCGTCGCGACGACCAGGGCGTCTTCCCCCGAGGATGCCTCCGCGACGACCTCGAATCCCGGCGTCTCGTCGACGACGGCCACCAGGGCGCCCAGGTAGGCCACCACGTCGTCGACCACCAGCACTCGCACCACAGCCACGTCGCCCACCCCTTCCCGCTCCATCCTGGGCGTGACGGCGGCGGTCGGCGGAGAGGGCCAGCCGCACGGCGACGGGTGTCAGCCCCCGGACATGCGGCCGTGGACGGCTGTCGCGATTCGCCGCGGCTTCGTTCCGCGTGGCTGCTGTCAACGGGACGGGACGCTCAGCGGGCGGGCGACCGGGAGGTCTTCGTGTTCGATGAGCCAGCGGACGGATTCGAGCACTGCCTCCTCGGGCTGGTAGCGCGGCGCGTAGCCCAGGAGCGACATGGCCTTGTCAATGCTGAAGCAGTGGCTGCGGTAGAGGTGGCCCCAGCTTGCCTCGGCGTACTCCACCGTGGTGGACGCGCGGAAGTCTTCCCACGTGACGAGTTCCAGCGTCGCGGCCTGGTCGAACCAGGCGGCCGCGATGTCGGCGTAACCACGCACGCTGAGAGCGGTCGGCGCCACGACGTTGAAGTCCTCGCCGCCGGCCGGGTCCCGATGTTCGATGGCCCTCTCAAACGCCTGGGCGACGTCGTCGGCGTGGACGTGGTGCATCAGCTGCGTGCCATCGCCGGGGACGCGGAGCGGCTGATCGGACGACAGGGTGGACCAGACGGTGGGGTCGAGGTTCCCGAGCGGGCCGATCGGAGGCCAGCCGGGACCAACGATGTGACCCGGGTGCAGAGAGGTCGTGACCAGCCCACCGGAGGCCGTCTCCTCCTTGAGCATCCGCGCGATCCGTTCCTTCTCGATGCCGTACTCGTCGAAGGGCGCGGCTGCGGAGTCGCTGTCTTCCGAGATGGGCACCTTCAGGCTCGGGCCGTACCGCCAGATCGACCCGCAGTGCAGCAGGTGTCCGACCTCTCCCCGCAGCCGCTCGACCAGCGCGGTGGCCGACTCGAGCGTGAAGCACACCAGGTCGACCACCACGTCAGGGCCGAGGCCCACCAGACGGTCCCCGAACGTGCCTTCGCGGTCCTCCTGCTGCCGATCGGCCACCACCTGGGTCACGTGTTGCCACTCCGGGGCCTCCGCGTACGTCCTGCGGCTGCCGCGACTGATGTTGATCACTTCGTGACCGGCGCGCACGAACCGCGGGACGAGGAAGGTGCCGATGTGGCCGCTGCCACCGATGACGACGATCTTCATGGTCCTCCGATCGTGAGCGGCGCTGGACAAGCCGCGCGCCGGCGCGATCTTGCGCAAGCTCGGCGCAGACGATCGACGCGGGACTCCAGGTCGGCGAGCATGCAGGGCCTGTCGCGGCAGGAGTCGCACCGACCGCAAGTCCACAAGGAGAGCCGGGTGTGCTCGCGGCATCGCCTCAGCAGGCGGCCTGGACCTCGGACGGCAACGCGGCGATCGTCGCCTGCAGCGTTATCAGTGCGGTGCGAGCGGCGCCGATGTTCTGGTTGGTCGGCTGCGTGCGCACCGCGGCGATGCTCTGCTGCAGCTGCTGTACCTGACTCTGCACCGTGGCGACCTTCGGCTTCGCGCTGCTGCTGACCTCGGTCGCGAGCTGGTCGAGCGCGGTCTGCATCTGCTGCAGCTGACTCGACACCTCGGCCAGGCCGTTCTCACTGATGGTCACGTTCTTGAAGTTGCGGGTGGACGAGACCAGGTCGTCCAGCTGGGAGCAGACCTGATCGTGTGACGCGGACGACGAGGAGTCGGAGGAGCAGCCGGCCGGGAGGATCACTGCGAGGGCGGTGAGCACGACGCCTGCGGAGCGGCGCGACGTGCGGCTTCGGAGCGCTCTAGGGGTCATAGGCGAATGGTTCGCCCGAGCCCTGCGCCCGCCGTCCCCCCGCACGGATGAACTTGCGCTTCAGATTCCCGGGAGGGTGCCACCGCATACTCCGACGGCCGACGGCGTAGCTGGACGAGCGCCGTGGCGGGGAAGAGGAGCACCGAGAGCAGCCCGGCGGCGACGAGGGCGGCGGCCGTCACGGGCGAGAGCACCGCGGTCGCCACCCCGATCTGGGTGGCGGTCAGGATGAAGGGCAGGGACGTCGCCTGCAGCAGCCCGGCGGCGGCGGTCGCGCGACGACCGGCAGTCGGCAGCAACGGCAGCGCGGCGGCGCCCCGGACGAGGAGCAGCGCGACGAGGAACACCGGCACCCGCGCGAGTGCTGCGGGGTCGGCGAGCAGGCCGCGGACGTCGAGCCGCAGGCCGCTCGCGACGAAGAAGACCGGGACGACGAAGCCGTAGCCGACGGCGTCGAGCTTGGCGCGCAACCGCGGGTGAGACGTGGCGTCGCGGTCGACGAAGGCGAGGACGGCGCCGGCCACGAACGCCCCGAGGATCGTCTCCAGCCCGAAGCGCGAGGCCACGGCCACGAGCCCGAGCAGCAGGGCGACGCAGGCTCGGACCCGGATCTCGGCCGTGGTGTCCTGCTGGCGCAGGAGCGCCTGCCCGAGGCGGGGCGAGCGGCCGGCGCGCAGCAGCGCCCATGCCAGCACCGCGACGACGAGTGCGAAACCGGCCAGGAGCACGAGGCGAGCGCCCGTACCCGTGCCCGCCCGGGTCGAGAAGAACAGCGAGAGCAGCAGCACCGCGCCGACGTCCGCGACGGACGCCGCCACGACGACGGCCTGGCCGATGGGCCGCTCGGTCTGCCCGGCGTCCTTGAGCACGGGCACGACCAGCCCCAGCGACGTCGCGGACAGGGTGATCGCGAGCAGCAGCGGGCTGTGCACCCATCCGGCGGCCGCGAACGCGCCTCCGGCGAGGACGCCGAGCACGAGGGTGATCCCGAAGCCCGCGAGGGCGAGCCGCAGCGGGCGGCCCCGCAGGGCGGAGACGTCGATCTCGAGCCCCGCCAGGAAGAGCAGGAACGCGAGCCCGACGACGGCGAGCACCCGGACCGGCAGGTCGGCGTCCACCCACCCGAGGACCGCGGGGCCGAGGACCACGCCGGCGACGATCTCGAGGACGGGCCCGGGCACGCGCAACCACGGTGCGAGCCCGAGCAGGAGCGGGACGCCGAACGCGACGAGGGCGACCGCGAAGAGGTTCAGGAATCCGACGTCGGGCACGGCCCTCTCACATCCCTCGTCCTCACATCCCTCGTCACAGCCCGTAGGCCTCGAGGAGGCGCAGCCAGACCTCGCTCACGGTGGGGAACGCGGGGACGGCGTGCCACAGCTCGTCGAGGGGCACCCGTGCGGAGATCGCGATGGTGGCCCCGTGCAGGAGCTCCTGGGTGTCGGGGCCGGTGAACGTCGCGCCCACGACCACGCGGGAGTCCTCGTCGACGACGAGCAGGCTCGTTCCTCCGCCCTCGCGGCCCTTCGTGGCAGCGCCGGGCACGTCGCTCGTGCCGTACTCGACCGTCCGCACACGCAGCCCGCGCTCCGCGGCCTGCGCCGAGGTCAGGCCGACGGCGCACACCTGCGGGTCCGTGAAGGTGACGCGTGGGACGACGTCCGAGCTGGCCCGGTCGCGCACGTCCTTGCCCAGGATCACGTCGGCCGCGATGCGCGCCTGGTACTTGCCCATGTGCGTCAGAGGCGCGCGACCGTTGCAGTCGCCGACCGCGTAAAGCCAGTCGCCGTCCGCCTCGACCGCGCGCAGCCGGTCGTCGACCGCCACGAAGCGGTCCGAGGGCAGCCCGACCGTCTCCAGGCCGAGGCTGCCGGCGGCCGGTCGGCGTCCCGCCGCCACGAGCACCTCGTCCGCCACCAGCTCCTCCCCGGCGGACGTCACCGCCCGGACAGGCCCGTCCGTCCCCTCACGCGTCACCGACGCCATCCGGACGCCGGTCAGCACGCGGATGCCCTCGGCGCGGAACGCCGCCGCGACCTGCTCGCCCGCGAACGACTCCTCGCGGCCGAGCAGACGGGGACCGGCCTCGACCACGGTGACCTCGTCGGCGCCGAGACGGCGGACGGCCTGCGCCATCTCGACACCGATCGCGCCGCCGCCCAGGACGAGCAACCGCCGGGGCACGGCCTTCATGGCCGTGACGTCACGGTTGTCCCAGGGCGCCGCCTCCGCCAGTCCCGGCACCGGCGGGAGGGCAGGGCTCGTGCCGGTGGCCAGGACGACGGCCCGCTCCGCCGTCAACCGGACGACGCCGCCGTCGGCGCCGCTCACCACGACCCGGCGGACGCCGTCGAGTGCCCCGTCGCCTCGCACCAGCGTGACCCCGTGCGCGTCGAGCCACGGCAGGGCGCCCGCGTCGTCCCACCCGCCGGTCTGCTCGTCGCGCCAGGCCAGGACGGCGGCCGCGTCCACCGTCCCCGTGACGGCGGACGCCGCACCAGGGACCCTCCGGGCGGCGGCGAGCACGTCGCCCGGCCGGATCAAGGTCTTGCTCGGGATGCAGCCGTAGTACGAGCACTCGCCGCCCACGAGTTCGCGCTCGACGACGGCGACCCGTAGGCCGCCGTCCGCCAGGCGTCCGGCGGCGACCTCACCGGCCGGCCCGGCCCCGAGGACGATGACGTCGAAGGTCGTGTCGGTGGAGCTGGTCATCCTGGTCTCCCGGTCTCGAAACGTGAGAGCTGACGGGAGCTGCGTCCGCGCTCAGGGCGGAACGTTTCACTCCCCGACTGCGGGCGTAACGCCTCGCCGGCCGTCGGGACCACGCGACATCCGCACACCCGGAGGCTGCGATGACCACCACCCCGATCGGCGACCTCGCCCTGCTGTCCGACCGCCACTCCGCGGCGCTCGTCGACCGCGACGGCGGCGTGCAGTGGCTCGCGTTCCCGCGCTTCGACAGTCCGTCCGTCGTCGGCGGGTTGCTCGGCGCCGATGCCGGCCTGTGGCGGATCCGCCCCACGTCCTCGCACGTCGAGGTCGAACGGCAGTACCTCGACGGCACGCTGGTGCTCGAGACGACGTTCCGGACGCCGACAGGGGTCGCCGTCCTCACCGAGGCGATGGCGACCGGCGAGGACGCCGACCCGCACGCGCTCGGCCGCTCCGCCACCCACCTGCTCGTCCGGCGCGTCGACTGCCGTCAGGGTTCGGTGGACATGGAGGTGGCGTTCGCCCCGCGCCCCGAGTACGGCCTCGTCGTGCCCCTCGTCGAGGCGGTGCCCGGCGGGCTGCTGATCCGTGGCGGCGCGGAGCGACTCGCCCTGACCTCACCGGTCGACCTGGCCGTCACGGATGCCGGAAGCGGCGGCACGCTCACACTGTCCGCCGGGCAGAGCGCGACCTTCGCCCTCCACCACGGCCGACTCGGCGACCGCGAACCACGGACGTGGAGCCAGGAGGACCTCGCGGCGCTGCTCGACAGTACGGTGCGGGCGTGGCGAGCGTGGTCGGCGATCCACCAGACCTACCAGGGGCCCTGGCGCGACCTGGTGCACACCAGCGGGCGGGTGCTGCAGGCGCTGTCGTTCCAGCCGACGGGCGCGATCATCGCGGCCGCCACGACGTCCCTGCCCGAGGGCGTGGGCGGGGAACGCAACTGGGACTACCGGTACGCCTGGGTGCGGGACTCCTGCTTCACCATGCAGGCGCTGTGGGTGGCGGCCTGCCCCGACGAGGCGGTCGACTTCTTCTCCTTCATGACCGGCGCCGCCGCAACCGTGGACGACGACAACGGCCTGCAGATCATGTTCGGCGTCGGCGGTGAGCACGACCTCACCGAGCGGACACTGCCGCACCTGGAGGGCTGGCGAGGCAGCCGTCCGGTGCGCGTCGGCAACGGTGCCTGGAACCAGCAGCAGGTCGACGTCTACGGCGAGCTGCTCGGCGCCGCCCACCAGCTGCGC
>DASQJO010000100.1:0-3732 GCA_035630955.1 Kineosporiaceae bacterium | reverse complement strand
AGGCGCTCGCGGCCGGGCTGCCCGTCGTCGCCCCCGCCGCCGGAGGGCCCGCCACGTACGTCGAGGACGGCGTCACCGGCGTGCTGGCCGACACCAGCAGTCCGGGGGCGGTCGCCGAGGGCCTGCGCCGGGCGCTGGTGCTCGCCGGGGACGCCGACGCGCGCCCCCGTCGCGCCCGCGCCCTCGTCGAGGAGCGCTTCACGGTGCAGGCCATGGCCGGTGCGCTCGCCGGCATCTACGCCGGCGTCGTGGAACCGGCGGCACCGTGACCCTCCTCGTCGTCAGCCCCGACTACGCCTCGCACCTGCTCCCGCTCGCCACGCTG
This sequence comes from Kineosporiaceae bacterium, assembly GCA_035630955.1. Classification (GTDB taxonomy): domain Bacteria; phylum Actinomycetota; class Actinomycetes; order Actinomycetales; family Kineosporiaceae; genus DATKNA01. The sequence goes on along the minus strand of DASQJO010000100.1, from coordinate 3,407 downwards.
GCGACCGCCTGGCGGGACGCCGGGCAGCGCGTGGTCGTGGCCACGGGACCCGCCACCGCCGCGATCGTCCGTGGCTTCGGGTACGAGCACGTCGAGCTGTCCCTCGGCCGCGGCTCCAACCCGGGCGTCATCCGCCCTGAGGAGCAGCCGCCGGGCGAGGACGCCTCCCTGCGCGGCTTCTTCGACGCCACCCGGCGGGGGATGCTCGCGACCCTGCGCTACCAGGCCGACGCCCGGGCCGACGACCTGCTGTGGCAGCCGGTCGCCACCGCCCGCAGGGTGCTCGCCGTGCTCGACGCGGTCCGCCCGGACCAGGTCGTCGTCGACCACCTCGCCTTCAGCGCCCGGATCGCGCTCGCCGCCGCCGGCGTCCGCTATGCCGACGTCGTCCTCGGCCACCCCAGCGCGCTGCCGGTCCGCGACGAGGTCTACGGGTTCCCGCCGGCCTGGCCGAAGGCCTTCGAGCCGGACGCCGGCGCGCTCGCCGCCCTGCGCGCCCGGTGCGTCGCGGTGGCGGACGGCTTCACGCGGCAGTGGAACGACGCCCTGCACGCGCTCGCGCCGGGCGCGCCCGCGGTCGACGACGCGTTCGCCGCCCACGGCGACGTCGTCCTGCTCAACTACCCGGAGGAGCTGCACGACCCGCTGCGCGGGCACGCCCTCCCGGGCGCGGCGTTCCTGGGGTCGTGCGTGCGCGACGACGCCCCGGACGCCGACGTCGCGCGCTGGCTGGACGCCGGCGAGGACCCCGTCGTCCACGTCAGCTTCGGCAGCTTCCTCTCCGCTCGCGCGGACGTGCTCGCCCGGGTCGTGGAGGCGCTCCGCCCCCTGCCGGCGCGGGTCGCGCTGGCGACGGGTTCGGCGGACGTCGGCGCACTCGGCGCCCTCCCGGGACACTGGCTGGTGCGCGCGTCGCTACCGCAGGTGGCCGTGCTCCGGCGGGCCGCCGCCACCGTGAGCCACGGCGGCAACAACAGCGTCACGGAGGCGCTGACCTTCGGCGTCCCGCTCGTGACGCTGCCCTTCTCGACCGACCAGTTCGCCGGTGCCGCCGCGCTCGAGGACGCCGGTCTGGGGCCCGTGCTCGACCCGAACGCGGCGAGCCCGGCGCACCTGCGGAACGCCGTGGAGACAGTGCTGGCGCCGGGGTCGGGAGCCGCCGCAGCTGCGCGCCGCCTCGGTGATCGTCTGCGCGCCACGCCGGGGCCGTCCCGGGCGCGGACCGCACTCGCGGGATGAGGTTGACGGCTCAAGCTGTTGGGGGTGGCATGAGCGATCTCCAGCTGGGCCTGGACACCTTCGGCGACGTCACCGTGGACGACGACGGCCGCCGCGTCCCGTATCCGCAGGTGATCCGGGACGTCGTCGAGGAGGGCGTGCTCGCCGACAGCGTCGGCCTGCAGTACTTCGGCGTCGGCGAGCACCACCGCGCCGACTTCGCGGTCTCCGCCCCCGACATGGTGCTCGCCGCCGTCGCCGCACGGACGTCCTCGATCCGGCTCGGCTCGTCCGTCACCGTGCTCAGCTCGGACGACCCGGTCCGCGTCTACCAGCGGTTCGCCACCCTCGACGCGATCTCCGGTGGACGTGCCGAGATCACCGTCGGTCGCGGCTCCTTCGTCGAGTCGTTCCCGCTCTTCGGCTACGACCTCGCCGACTACGAGGTGCTCTTCGAGGAGAAGCTCGACCTGCTGGCGAAGCTCCGCTCGGAGGGGCCGGTGACGTGGTCGGGCACGACCCGCGGCGGCCTGCACGAGCAGCGCGTCTACCCCACGACGGCGGCCGGCGCGCTGCCGATCTGGGTCGGCGTCGGCGGCAGCCCGGAGTCCGTCGTCCGGACCGCACGGCACGGCCTGCCGATGATGCTCGCGATCATCGGCGGCGCGCCGGAGCGCTTCGCGCCGTACGTGGACCTGTTCCACCGGGCCGCCGACCAGTTCGGGGTCGGCCGGCTCCCGGTCGGCGTCCACTCCCCCGGTTTCGTCGCGGAGACCGACGGGGAGGCGCGCGAGGTGCTCTACCCGTACTTCAAGGCCGGGCGCGACCGGATCGGCGCCGAGCGCGGCTGGCCGCCGCTGACCCGGGAGCAGTACGAGCACGACATCGAGCACGGCTCGCTCTACGTCGGGAGCCCGCAGACGGTGGCCGAGCGGATCGCCCGGACGGCGAGGACGGTCGGCGCCCAGCGCTTCGACCTCAAGTACAGCGCCGGCGAGCTGCCGCACAGCCGGATGCTGCGCGCCATCGAGCTGTACGGGACCGAGGTCGCCCCGCGCGTCCGGCAGATCCTCGCCCGCGACGCCGCCCTGCCCGCCTGACGATTCGGAGAAGAGAGACCATGAGCACTCGCACCCTCGAGCCGAGCGTCGACGTCCGGCGCGCGCAGGACCGGTTCAGCACCCGGATGGGCTGGCTCGACTCCAAGCACTCGTTCTCGTTCGGGCACCACCACGACCCCCGCAACACCCACTTCGGCCTGCTCCTGGTCAACAACGACGACCTCGTCCAGCCGGGCACCGGGTTCGAGACGCACCCGCACCGCGACATGGAGATCGTCACCTGGGTGATGCAGGGGTCGCTCGTGCACCAGGACTCCGAGGGCCACAGCGGCGTCATCTACCCCGGCCTCGCCCAGCGGATGAGCGCCGGCACCGGGATCCTGCACTCGGAGAAGAACGACTCCTGGCGGCTGGCCGGCGAGACCCACAAGGACCCCGTGCACTTCATCCAGATGTGGGTCGTCCCGGACGAGAACAACATCACCCCCGGCTACGAGCAGCTCGAGATCGGCGACGAGCTGCTGACCGGCGGCCTGGTCCCGGTCGCCTCGGGCATGGACAAGCACGACGGCGCGTCCGCCATCCGCATCAGGAACCGGTACGCCGCGCTGCACGCCGCCCGGCTGCAGCCCGGCCAGTCCGTGGAGCTGCCCGAGGCGCCGTACCTGCACCTGTTCGTGCCCCGCGGCGCGGTCACCCTCGAGGGGGCCGGCGAGCTGGCGACGGGTGACGCGGTCCGGTTCACCGCCACCGGTGGACAGAGGGTGACGGCCGCCGAGCCGGCCGAGATCCTGGTGTGGGAGATGCACGCCGGTCTCTCCGCCTGACCCCTGCCAGGCTGGCATCGACTTCGGAGGACAGCGCTCATGACACTGCCGGGCCGCCCCGCAGCAAGGCCGTTCGCGTATGACGCCGCCGTGCTCCCCGGGCGTCCGGTGCGGGTCGTGTTCGGCGTCGGCACGATCGAGCGGGTCGGCGACGAGGCCCGGTCGCTCGGCGGTCGGGCGCTGCTGGTCGCCGGCCCGCACGAGGACGCCGCCGCGGACACGGTCGGCGCCCAGCTGGGGGCCAGCCTGGTCGGGCGGCTGCGCGACGTGGCCCAGCACGTGCCCGTCGAGCTCGCGGCCG
>DASQJO010000099.1:0-2796 GCA_035630955.1 Kineosporiaceae bacterium | reverse complement strand
GAGGTGATCCCGACGGACGCGAGCTCGGCGTAGATCGTCGCGCCGCGCGTCCGTGCGTGCTCCTCGCTCTCGAGGACCGCGAGCGCCGCGCCCTCGCCGAGGACGAATCCGTCGCGGGCCGCGTCGTAGGGGCGGGAGGCGGCCTCGGGCGCGTCGTTGCGGGTGGACAGTGCCTGCATGGCGGCGAAGCCCGCGATCGGGAGCGGATGGATCGCGGCCTCGGTCCCGCCGGCGAGCACCATGTCGGCGCGACCCGAGCGGATCATGTCGAACGCGTACGCCATCGCCTCCGCACCCGAGGCGCAGGCCGACACGGGCGTGTGGACACCGGCCCGCGCCCCGACCTCGATGCTGATCGCGGCCGCGGGCCCGTTCGGCATGAGCATGGGCACGGTGAGCGGGAAGATCCGCCGGGCGCCCTTTTCCTTGAGGACGTCGTACGCGGAGAGCAGCGTCCAGACGCCGCCGATGCCCGACGCGACGACGGCGCCGAGCCGTTCGCCCTCGACCTCGGGTGTGCCGGCGTCCGCCCAGGCCTCGCGGGCGGCGACCATCGCCATCTGGCCCGAGGGGTCGAGCCGGCGAGCTTCGACCTTGCTGAGCGAGTCGGCGGTCGGGACGGCGAGCTGCGCCGCGAACGTGACGGGGAGCTCGTACTGCTCCGTCCAGTCCGCGATGATCGGGCGGGCGCCGGACCGGCCCTCGAGGGCGGCCGTCCAGCTGCTGGGCAGGTCTCCGCCGAGCGGGCTCGTCGCACCCAGACCCGTGACGACGACCTTCCGCGGCGTGGTGTCGGCCATGTCTGCTCCTCGTTCGTGTCGGTCCGGCGCCCCGCCGGAGGACGTGCTGAGGACCGCCTCAGCCCTGTGCGCTCTGGATGTACGACACCGCGTCGCCGACGGTCTTGAGGTTCTTCACGTCGTCGTCGGGGATCCGCACGCCGAACTTCTCCTCGGCGTTGACGACGATCGTCATCATCGACAGGGAGTCGATGTCGAGGTCGTCGGTGAAGCTCTTGTCGGGCTGGACGGCGTCGGTGGCCAGGCCGGTCTCCTCGTTGACGATGTCCGCCAGACCGCCGAGGATCTCCTGCTCGCTCTGTGCCATACGGTGGGCTCCTTCTCTGTCTCTACAGTCTCGTGGGTTCGGGGGACGGCGCAGGTGACCCTACGGCAGCCTGACGACCTGCGCGGCGTAGGTCAGCCCGGCGCCGAAGCCGATGAGCAGCCCCAGGCCGCCGTGCGGTGCCGCGCCCTCGTCGAGCATCCGCTCCATCGCCAGCGGCACGGACGCCGCCGAGGTGTTGCCGGACTGCTCGATGTCGTAGGACACCGGCACGCTCTCGGGCAGCTGCAGCTGCTTGACCATCGCCGACACGATCCGCGCGTTGGCCTGGTGCGGGATGAACGCGTCCAGGTCGGCGGCGGCCACGCCCGCGGCGTCCAGGGCCTTCTGCGCCACCGGCGCCATCTGCCACACCGCCCACCGGAACACCGTCTGCCCGGCCATCTTCAGCGCCGGCCACTCCGGGTCCTCGGCCTCGCGGTACTCGATCCAGGACGACTTGTTGACGATCGCCTCCCACTGCGACCCGTCCGAGCCCCAGATCGTCGGCCCGATCGCCGGCTCGTCGCTCGGGCCGACGACGACCGCGCCCGCGCCGTCGCCGAAGAGGAACGCCGTCCCGCGGTCGTTCAGGTCGGTGAAGTCCGACAGCTTCTCGACGCCGACGACGAGCACGTGGTGCGCCGAGCCGCCGCGCACCATGTCGTTGGCGAGACTCACGCCGTAGCAGAACCCGGCGCAGGCGGCGGAGATGTCGAGGGCGGCCGCGGGGGTGGCCCCGAGCCGGTGCGCGAGCAACGACGCCGCGGACGGCGTCTGGTACGGGTGCGTGACGGTGGCGACGAGGATCGCGTCGACGTCGGCGGGGGTGAGGCCGGCACGCTCGAGCGCGACGTGCGCGGCCTTCTCGGCCATGTCGGTCACGCTCTCGTCCGGGGCGGCCCATCGGCGGCTCACGATGCCCGATCGCTCGCGGATCCACTGATCCGAGGAGTTGATGGCCTCGACGAGCTCGTCGTTGAGCACGACCCGCTCGGGCCGGTAGCCCCCCACCGACAGCAGACGGGCGTGGCGCGCGCCCGAGGGCACGCTCAGGGTGGGCGTGGATGCGGTCATGCGGTCCCTCCGGGAGCGGTCGGCGCGGCGTGCTGCTCGACGAGGGCCCGGGCGGCGGGCAGGTCGTCGGGGGTCTTCAGGGCGACGATCTCGACACCGGGCAGCGCGCGCTTGGCCAGCCCGGCGAGCGTGCCGGCGGGCGGCAGCTCGAGCAGGCCGGTGACGCCGAGGTCGGCGAGCGTGGCGCTGCACAGGTCCCACCGGACCGGGTTGCTGACCTGGTCGACGATGCGGCCCAAGGCGTCGGCGCCGGTGGTCACCACCGCTCCGTCGCGGTTGGAGAGCAGGCGGGTGGCCGGGTCGCGCGGCGTCACGTCTCCCGCGACCCGCGCGAGCGCCTCGACGGCGGGAGCCATGTGCGCGGTGTGGAAGGCGCCCGCGACCTGCAACGGCACGATCCTCGTGCGGGCCGGCGGGTCGGCGGCGAGCCCGGCCAGCTGCTCGAGCGTGCCCGCCGCGACGACCTGCCCGGCGGCATTGATGTTGGCAGCGGTCAGCCCGTGCTTCTCGAGGGCCGCGCCGACGTCGTCCGGGTTCCCGCCGAGCACAGCGCTCATGCCGGTCGGTGTCACCGCGCTGGCGGCGGCCATGCCCCGGCCCCGCTCGCGGACGAGG
>DASQJO010000098.1:0-2118 GCA_035630955.1 Kineosporiaceae bacterium | reverse complement strand
CGGGCTCGTGCTGACCGCCCTGTCGGGAGCGTGGTGGCTGGTCGCCGTCGGCGCCGCCAGCGTCGCCGCCGCCTGGTTCTACACCGGCGGCCCGCGGCCGTACGGCTACGCCGGACTCGGCGAGGTGTTCGTCTTCGTGTTCTTCGGCCTCGTGGCGGTGCTCGGGACGACGTACACGCAGGCCGGCCGGGTGGACGCGGCGGCGGTGTGCGGCGCCGTGGGGATCGGCGCCCTCGCGTGCGCCATCCTCGTCGCCAACAACCTGCGGGACATCCCCACCGACGCGGGTGCGGGCAAGCGGACGCTCGCCGTCCGGCTCGGGGACGCCGGCACCCGCCGGCTCTACGCCGGCCTCGTGGCGGTCGCGCTCGTGGCGGTGCTCGGAGCCGCCGTCGCGCGGCCCTGGGCGCTGCTCGGGCTCGGGTCGGTCGTCGCAGCGCTGGCGCCGTTGCGGGCGGTCCGGGACGGGGCGAAGGGCCTGGAGCTGCTGCCGGTCCTGCGGGACACGGGCCGTCTCGAGCTGGTCTACGCGGTGCTGCTCGGCGTGGGTCTCGCTCTCTAGGGCTCGCTCTCCACGATCCTCCCGATGCGTCAGCCGTGGCGCTCGCCGTCGCGCAGGGCGTCGGCCTGGGCGTCCTCGACGAGCTCGTCCTCGTCCGCGTGCATCGCCCTGCGCTCCTGCCGGGCCTGCATCCGCTGCGCGACGGCCGCGGTCGCCGGCTCGCGCAGCCGCCCGAGCAGCAGGTACGAGAGCAGCACGGAGATCAGCAGCCCCCCGAACAGGGCCAGGACGAGGCCGGCGCCGAGCAGGCCGAGGACGACCACGGCCAGGACGAACAGCGCCAGGCGGGCCAGGAAGTACCTCACCACCGGGAGCACGCCACCCAGCGTACGGTCCGCGCCGGTGCGCGACGGGCGCGGGCGGGCTCAAGCCGGACGGTCCGGCGGCCGAGGTAGGTGCTGGCGCTCGGTGATCCCCTCACCCGCCTCCTTCGTCCACCTGGAGCAGTCATGGACGCCGCCGTCGACGGGAACGAGCTGACCGGCACCCGCCCGGAGCACATCGCGGGGGGCGACGCGGCCGATCCGTTCGCCGGCCGCGACCTCGAGCCGCCGCTGCTCGCGGCGCTCACGCTCGCCGGGGTGGCCATGGCCTGGGCCGCCGGGGCGGGGCGCGGCGCCTGGACCGCCACCGCCACCGTCGGTGTCCTCGCCGGCAGCGCCTGGCTCGCCCGCCGGCGCAGCACCCATCCGCCGGCGTTCGCGCTCCGTGCCAGCCGCGCCGGGCTCGCGCTCGGCGCAGCCGCCGTCGCCGCCGGCGTCGGGCACGGAACGTCCGCTCCACTGCTCGCCTGGTTCCCGGCCGTCTGCGCCGTCTACGCCGTCGTCTTCGCCGCGGGCGCCGCCACCGCGTTCACCACCGCCGCGCTCGGCGTCCTCGCCGTGCTCGCCGCCGACCCGCCGTCCGGCGGCCCCTCCGAGACGGCCTTCGCCGCCTGCGCCGTCGCCGTGGTCGCCGTCAGCCTCGCCGGCCGCACGCTGCGCGCCGTGCTCGCCGACCTCGCCGGCGGCCGCCCTCAGCACGCCGGCGCCTCGGACGTGCCGGCCGTCCCCGTGCCCGCGGCCCCCGTGCCGGCACTCGCCGTGCCACGCGTCGCCGAGCCCGCCGTCGCGGTGCCTGCGGTCCTCCCCGACCGCGACCAGCTGCTGCAGGCCGTGGCCCGGGCGCAGTCCCGCGCCGGCGTCGTCGGCGGCGAGATCGGCCTGCTCGTCCTCACCCTGCGGGGCGCCGGCTCGCTCGCCGCGTCCCTCGGCGCCGCCCCCGCCCAGGAGGTGCTCGCGACGCTCGCGCGCCGGGCCCGGGCCTGGCTGCCCGCCGGGGACGTCGTCGCCTGGCTCCCCGACGGCCGGCTCGCCGTGCTCCTCGAGGGCGTCGACGCCGCCGCGTGCGCCATGGTCGCCCGCCGCCTCGCTGCGCTGCTCGCCGAGCCCGTGACGGCGGCGCGCGAGGTCGTCTCCCTGCCCGCCACCGCCGCGCTCGCCCTCGCCGAGGGGCCGCACGAGTCGCCGGCACAGCTGCTGCACCGGGCCGAGCTCGCGGCCCCGCTCGGCGACGGG
>DASQJO010000097.1:0-4799 GCA_035630955.1 Kineosporiaceae bacterium | reverse complement strand
GCACCACTGGCAGCACTGGCTCGCGCGCGGCCGTTTCCCCGACCACCCGTGGCGCGCGCATCTCGAGCGCAGCGCGCTGACGCTCAAGGGTCTGACGTTCGCCCCGTCCGGAGCGCTGCTCGCGGCGCCGACGACGTCCCTGCCCGAGACGCCGGGCGGGGAACGGAACTGGGACTACAGGTTCACCTGGATCCGCGACTCCACGCTCGCCCTGTGGGCGCTCGACACCCTCGGGTTCGACTGGGAGGCCGACGACTTCTTCTGCTTCATCGCCGACGCGGCGGAGCGCTCGGACGAGCTGCAGATCATGTATGGCGTCGACGGCGAGAAGGACCTGAGCGAGGAGCTGCTCAAGCACCTGCACGGCTACATGGGCTCGCGGCCGGTGCGGATCGGCAACGGCGCCTTCGAGCAGCGGCAGCACGACGTCTGGGGTGCCCTGCTCGACTCGGTCTACATCCACACCGCGTCCCGTGACGGGCTGGACGACCGGATGTGGCCGATCCTCTCCCGCTTCGTCGAGGCCGCCATCGAGCACTGGCGCGAGCCCGACCGCGGGATCTGGGAGGTCCGCGGCGAGCCCAAGCACTTCACGTCGTCCAAGGTCATGTGCTGGGTCGCGGCGGACCGGGGTGCACGGCTGGCGAGGCTGCGCGAGGAGGACGAGGTCGCGCAGCGCTGGCAGCAGGCCGCCGACGAGATGCATGCGGACATCTGCGAGCACGGGGTGGACGAGCGCGGCGTGTTCGTCCAGTACTACGGGACGACGGCGCTGGACGCGTCGACCCTGCTCATCCCGCTCGTGCAGTTCCTGCCCCCGGAGGACGAGCGGGTGCAGGCCACCGTGAACGCCATCGACCGCGAGCTGACCGAGCAGGGCCTGGTGCTGCGGTACCGGGTGGAGCAGACGGACGACGGGCTCTCCGGCGAGGAGGGGTCGTTCACCATCTGCTCGTTCTGGCTCGTCTCGGCGCTCGCGATGATCGGGGAGCACGCCCGGGCGCGGAAGCTCTGCGAGAAGCTGCTCTCCTTCGCGAGCCCTCTCGGTCTGTACGCGGAGGAGATCGAGCCGTCGAGCGGGCGGCACCTGGGCAATTTCCCGCAGGCGTTCACCCACCTCGGGCTGATCAACGCGGTGCTCCACGTCATGGCCGCCGAGGAGGACCCGACGACGGCCGCCCTCGGCCGCCCCGCGGGCCGGGGGATCAGTGGGCGGCGGGAGAGCGCTCGGAAGAGATCACGATGACGACGCCGGCGACGGCCAGCGCCCCGCCGACCAGCACCGCGAGCGTCACCTGCTCGCCGAGCAGCAGCCACCCGAGGAACACGGCGACGACCGGGTTGACGTAGGCGTAGGTGGACACGAGCTGGAGCGGCGCGTTGCCGAGCAGCCAGAAGTAGGCGGTGTAGGCGACCAGGCTGCCGATGACGACGAGGTAGAGCAGGGCCCACCAGCCTGCCGCCGGCACGGCGGAGACGTCCAGCCGCCCGGCGTCGCCGTGAGCGAGCCCGACGACGGCGAGCACGGCCCCGCCGATCAGCATCTGGTAGGCGCTGGCGACGAACGCGTCGGCGGGGTCGGAGCGGTGCCGCGAGAACAGCGACCCGCTCGCCCAGCACAGCGTGGCGAGCAGGATGAGCGCGACGCCCCACCACGCCACGCCGGCGGAGCCGCCCGGCCGGGCCAGGACGGCGGTGCCGGCGAAGCCGACGAGCGTCCCCACCACGGACACCGCGCGGGCGCGGTCGCCCGTGAGCAGCCCGAGGACGACGAGCCACAGCGGCGTCGTCGAGACGAGCAGCGCCGCGAGGCCGCTCGGCACGGTCTGCTCCGCCAGCGCCACGAAGCCGTTGCCGCCGAAGAGCAGCAGGGTGCCGACGACGGCCGCGGTCAGCAGCTGCCCGCGGGTGATACGCAGGGCTCGGGGGCCGCCCCGTACGGCGAGGACGCCGGCCAGCAGCACGCCCGCCGCGAGGAACCGCAGGCCCATCCCGAGCAGGGGCGGGACGCCGTTGGTGACGACGACCCGGATCGCCAGATAGGTCGAGCCCCAGACGAGGTACACCGTCAGCAGCGCGACGACGACGCCAGGGCGGAGCATCCGGGCAGGGGCCGCCGGAGCCGCGACGTCGGGCAGGTCGTGGGATGACGTGGTCAGCGGTCCTCCTTCGGGCCAGGAGCGACTCTACTGCGACTGCTGAACGGGCGGGGCCGGCCGTGGACGTTCGGCCGAGCCCGGCGCGAGCCTCCGAACCACCGGCCCGCACCGACCCTACGGTCGAGAGCGAACACGGAGAGCAACAGGGAGGGGACGATGCGTACTTTCATTCCGGCCGGCGTCCGCGCCGTCGTCGTCCCGACCCTGGCCTGCTCGCTCGTCTGCGGCGGCGCGGTCGCCGCGCTCGCGGCGGTCGGCGTCCGCGCCCTGTCGGGTGGCGCCGCCGCGCCGGCCGCCGAGCCCGCCTCGCCGCTGCGGCCACCGGCCGCGGTCGTCGTCCGGACGCCGCCGCCCCCGCCGGTCACGCAGGCGCCGACGGCGACGGTCTGGGTGGTCTCCTACCGCGGCTGACACGGGCAGGGCCGGTCGGGCGGCGCGAGGGCTCCGGGGCGGGCACGCTGCCCTTGTGGGGGTACGTTGGGAAACGGTCTTGTGGCCACCTGACCGGTCGGCCACGGCCACGCGCGTCGCCCGACCCCAGGCGGGGTCGGGGGGCGCCGCCGGAGCCCGTGCAGGTGGCGGCGACCCCGCCTCCCCGCCCGACGAAGGAGAGCCCGTGACCGACAGCGCCGTCGGAGCCCCTCGATCAGACCAGAACCCGCTCGTCCAGCTCCTGACCCCCGAGGGCGAGCGCGTGGAGCATCCCGAGTACGCCTTCGATCCCGACCCCGCGACGCTCCGATCGCTCTACCGCGACCTCGTCCTGGTGCGCCGGGTCGACGTCGAGGCCACCGCCCTGCAGCGGCAGGGCGAGCTCGGGATCTGGGCGAGTCTGCTCGGCCAGGAGGCCGCGCAGATCGGCTCCGGCCGGGCCCTGGCGCCGCAGGACTACGTCTTCCCCACCTACCGCGAGCACGGGGTCGCGTGGTGCCGGGACGTCGACCCCGTCACGCTGCTCGGGCTCTATCGGGGCGTGAACCTCGGCGGGTGGGACCCGAACGCGCACAACTTCCACCTCTACACCATCGTCATCGGCGCGCAGACGCTGCACGCGACCGGCTACGCGATGGGCATCCAGCGCGACGGCGCCGTGGGTACGGGCGACGAGACGCGGGACGCCGCCGTCATCGCGTACTTCGGCGACGGCGCGACCGCGCAGGGCGACGTCAACGAGTCCTTCGTGTACGCCAGCGTCTACAACGCGCCCGTCGTGTTCTTCTGCCAGAACAACCAGTGGGCGATCTCGGAGCCGAACGAGCGGCAGACCCGTATCCCGCTGTACCAGCGCGCCCGCGGCTTCGGCTTCCCCGGCGTCCGGGTGGACGGCAACGACGTGCTCGCCGTCCATGCCGTGACGAAGGCGGCGCTCGACCGCGCCCGGCGCGGCGAGGGGCCGACGTTCATCGAGGCCTTCACGTACCGGATGGGCGCCCACACCACGTCCGACGACCCGACCCGCTACCGCATCGCGGCCGAGGTCGAGGAGTGGAAGCTCAAGGACCCGATCGCGCGCGTCAAGGCGCTGCTGTCGCGCAACGGCCTGGCGGACGCCCCCTTCTTCGACGAGGTCGAGCGGGACGCCGACGAACTCGCCGCGCACGTGCGGAGCCAGTGCCTCGCGATGCCGGACCCGGATCCCGACGACATGTTCGCGTTCGCCTACCGCGAGCCGCACCCCCTGCTGGAGGAGGAGCGCGCCTGGTTCGCGGAGTACCACGCCAGCTTCGAGGGGGAGGGCGCGCGATGAGCCAGACACCTCAGACCAGCACGATCGCCAAGGCCATCAACTCGGGCCTCCGGGCGGCCATGGAGAAGGACCCGAAGGTCCTCATCATGGGCGAGGACGTCGGCAAGCTCGGCGGCGTCTTCCGGGTGACGGACGGCCTGCAGAAGGACTTCGGCGAGGACCGCGTCATCGACACCCCGCTCGCCGAGAGCGGCATCATCGGCACGGCCATCGGCCTCGCGCTGCGCGGCTACCGGCCGGTGTGCGAGATCCAGTTCGACGGGTTCATCTACCCCGCCTACGACCAGATCGTGAGCCAGCTCGCCAAGATGTCGAACCGGTCGCGCGGCTCGATCAAGCTCCCGGTCGTGGTGCGGGTGCCCTTCGGCGGCGGCATCGGCGCCGTCGAGCACCACAGCGAGAGCCCCGAGGCGTACTTCGCGCACACGGCGGGCCTGCGCGTGGTCTCGTGCTCCAATCCCGCGGACGCCTACTGGATGATCCAGCAGGCGATCAGCAGTGACGACCCGGTGCTCTTCTTCGAGCCCAAGCGGCGCTACTGGGAGAAGGGCGAGCTCGACCCGTCCGCGCAGCCCCAGGTCGGCCTGCACGAGGCGCGGGTCGTCCGGTCGGGGACGCAGGTGACCGTGGCCGCCTACGGTCCGATGGTCAAGACGGCCCTGGACGCCGCCACCGCCGCCGAGCCCGACGGCGTCAGCATCGAGGTCGTCGACCTGCGCACGCTCTCCCCGCTCGACCTGGCGACGCTCCTCGGCTCGGTGGAGCGGACGCGCCGGCTCGTCACCGTGCACGAGGCGCCGGTGTTCCTCGGGCTCGGCGCGGAGATCGCCGCGCGGGTGACCGAGCAGTGCTTCTACAGCCTCGAGGCGCCGGTGCTGCGGGTCGGCGGGTTC
>DASQJO010000096.1:0-4244 GCA_035630955.1 Kineosporiaceae bacterium | reverse complement strand
GGCGCACCCATCCGGCCGCGGCGTCGTGGTTCGCGCCGTAGCCGGACTCGTTGCCCAGTGACCAGAGGATCACTGACGGGTGGTTCTTGTCGCGCCGCACCATCCGCGAGACCCGGTCCACGAACGCCGACAGGTACTCGGGCATGTCGGCCACGTGGTGGGCGTAGGCGTGGCACTCGATGTCCGCCTCGTCGACGACGAACAGCCCGAGCTCGTCCGCGGCGTCCAGCAGGGCCGGGTCGTTCGGGTAGTGCGACGTCCGGACCGCGTTGAAGCCGTACCGCTTCATGACCTGCAGGTCCTCGCGGAACCGCTCCGGCGCGATCGTCCGGCCGAGGCGCGGGTCGAAGTCGTGCCGGTTGACCCCGCGGATCATCACGCGGACGCCGTTCACGAGCAGGTCGTTGCCGACGATCTCGACGCGGCGGAACCCGATCCGGTACGTGGTCCGCTCGACGGCCCCGCCGTCCGGCCCGTGCAGGGTGACCTCGAGGTCGTAGAGGTGCGGCAGCTCCGCCGTCCACGGGGTGATCCCCGGCACCGACGTCTCGACGCGGAGCCTGCCCATGCCGAGCGGGCGGCGCGCCTGCTCGATCATCGCGCCGATGGCCGCCTCCGCGGGGTCGAGCGCGACGCCGGCGGCACGCAGGTACTGGATGCGGCCCGCGTCGACCGCGCTCAGCGGGGACTGCTCGCGCTGGCCCGGCGAGTCGACAGGCCCGGACGGCGGCACCGGGACGCTCCCGATCTCCTCCCCCGCGAGGCGGACCTGCACCGACCAGCCCTCGGGCACGTCGTTGGCCGGCGCGCCGACGTGGACGTCGACCCGCAGCGAGCCCGTCGCCGTCGCGCCCTCCAGCAGCGGCGCGACGACGGGTCCGTCGAGGTCCGCGGTGACGTGTACGTCGGCGAGGTGCACGGGCGCGGTGGCGTAGAGGAACACCGGGCGCGTGATGCCCCCGTGCCACCACTCGTCCTGGTCCTCGACGAACGTGGCGTCGGACCATTTGACGACGGTGAGCCGGACGGTGTTGGTCTCCCCGGCGCGCACGTGCTCGGTGACGTCGAACTCGCTCGCGAGGTGGGAGTCCTTGCCGAGACCGACGTCGACACCGTTGACGGCCGCGAGCAGCACGCTCTCGGCGGCGCCGACGTGGAGCACGATCCTGCGCCCCGCCCAGCCGGCCGGGATCTCGACGTCGCGCTCGTGGACGCCGGTGGGGTTCCGGTCCGTCGGGGCATGGGGCGGGAACCCGGGCCACGGCATCTGGACGTTCGTGTAGTGCGGCAGGTCGCCGATGCCGTGCACGTCGTCGAACGCCTGCAGCGTCCACGCGCCCGGGACGGCGAGCTCGGCCTTGAGGCCGGCACCCTCGGCGACCGCCGCGAGCGCGGCCTCGGGGGTGGGGAAGAGCTCGAACCGCCAGGTGCCGTCGAGCGGGAGGCGCTCGACGCCGAGGTCGCCGTCGCGGTGCCGGACGGCGTGCATGGGCAGCCGGTTCCAGGCGGTGATCTCGGGTGCGGCCCACGGTCGCAGCGGCGTCGTCGTCACGCGCCCTGCCTATCACGCGTCCGCGGACGCGGTCGCTCGCGGCGTCGCCGGGTCGGCCGTCGGAGGAACCGTGACCCTATCGAGGTTCCATCCGTCGCCCCGATGGCGCAGGCTAGCGGTGTGCCTCGTCTCCCCCGCCCTCAGCGCCGCGTCCTGCCGACCAGTCCCTTCACCCGGGAGGAGCCGATCCCGCCGTCCACGGCCGGCTTCGCGGTCGGTGACCGGGTGACGCTCGACACCTGCGGCATGGGCCGGGTGACCGCGGTCACCGAGGACTACGTGGTCGTCGACTTCGGGACCGCCGGGCTGCGCCACATCGAGGCGGGGACCAAGGGCTTCTCCGTGCTCTGACGGTTCCGCGCAGCGGGCGGACCGCCCTCAGCGCGACCGAGCGAGAAGGTCCGGGTGCCAGCGCTCGGCGACCTTCGGGTGGCTGCGCAGCCAGCCGAGCAGCGACTTCTCGCCGTACTGCGCGAGCAGCGGGTTGTCGGGGTCGTCCTCGACGCCGCGCGCCTCCGCCGCGAGCTCCCGCGGCAGCTGCAGGGGCTCGACGACGGCGTCCAGCCGAGGGTCGAGGAAGAAGGGGATGCTGAAGCGCTCCCGGCCGGCCGGGCTCACGACGCGGTGCCGCGTGGCGCGCAGGTACCCCTGCGTGGCCACCTCGAGGAGCTCGCCGATGTTGACGACGAAGGCGCCGGGCACAGGGCGGGCGGCGATCCAGCTGCCGTCGGCGGCCTCCACCTGCAGGCCGCCGAGATCGTCCTGCAGCAGCAGGGCGAGCCAGCCGTAGTCCTTGTGGGCACCGACGCCCTGGTCGGAGTCGACCTGCTCGCGCGCCGGGTACCGGACGACCTTGACGTGCGGGTAGGCCTCGTCGTCGAACCAGGCGTCGAAGTACGTCTCGTCCTGCCCGAGCGCGGCGGAGAGCGCGCGGAGCACCTCGCGGGCGACCCGGTCGGCCTCGGACAGCCAGCCGAGCACCGCCGGCCGGAGCCCAGGCGCCGCGGACGGCCACTGGTTGGGGCCGACCAGCCGGAGGTAGGGCTTGTCCGCGGGGATGTCCGCGATCGCCTGTCGCTCGGGCCCGACGTCGATCTGCTCGCGCTGGTCCGCGGCCCCGCCCGTGCGCTCGGTGCCGACCCGGCTGTAGCCCCGGAAGTGCCGCGAGTTCACGTTCTCGATCTCGAGCCGCTGCTCGAGCGGAAGGGCGAAGAACTCCCGCGCGGCGGCCATGACGCCGTCCGTCACCTCCGGCGGGATCCCGTGGCCGACGACGTAGAAGAAGCCGACGTCGTGCGCGGCGTGCCGGAGGTCGGCGAGGAACGCCTCCCGCTGGGCGGGGTCGCGGAACCGGGAGACGTCGACGAGCGGGAGAGTCATGCGCCCATGCGAACAGGCGGCGCGGGCGAGGGCAACGGCCGGTTCGGATCCTGAGATGTCGCCGTCGGGTGCCTACGCTGGACAGGTGGGGTCGGGGGTGAGGGTTCCCGTTACGCCGCCGCTCGCGGAGCCGCGGTGGCGGTTGTCGCGCGACCAGGTGCTCGCACTCGTCACGGTGCTCGTGGTCGCCACAGGAACCGTGCTGCGGCTGCGCGCGGTGCTCGCGGCACCTGGCGTGCTGTACCCGGACGAGACCTATCAGATGACGGAGGCCGCCCACCGGGTCGTCTTCGGGTACGGCATCACGCCCTGGGAGTTCGAGCAGGGGCTTCGGTCGTGGCTCGGACCGGGCCTCCTGCTGCCGCCGACCGCTCTCGGCGGCGTCCTCGGCCTCGACGGGCTGCACCTGACGATGCTGGTCCGCGCGTGGGTGGTCCTCGGGTCGGCCGTCGGCGCAGGAGCGGCGGCGGTCGCGGCGCGTCGTCTGGCCGGGCCCGTGGCGGGGCTGCTCGCGGCGGCGCTGGTGGCGTTCTCGCCGGTGCTCGCCGTGTACGACGTCCACCCGCTCGCCGACACCGTCGCGGCGCCGCTGCCCGTGCTCGCGCTCGCCCTGCTGCTGACACGGAGCCGGCGCGAGTTCCCGGCGTCCGTGGCCGCCGGCGGACTGCTCGCGGCTTCGGTCGCGCTGCGTCCTCAGGCCGGGGTCCTCGTGCTCGGGCTCGTCGCGGCCGCCGTGCTGGGGCGCTCGCGGCCACGCGTCCTCGGGCTGCTGGCCGGTCTCGCGGGGGGCGCGCTGCTGACCGGCGTCCTCGACCTGCTGGCCTGGGGCGTGCCCTTCGCGCCGGAGTGGCGGTCGGTGACCTTCAACGTCGTCGAGGGCGGGGCGGACACCTGGGGGCGGCAGCCGCCGACCTTCTACGCGGACCATCTCGCACACCTCCTGGGGCCGCTGCCGGCCGCCGTCGTGGTTCTGGGGCTGGCGGCGGCGCTGCTGCCGTTCCGGGACCCTGTCCCGGCTCCCGTCCCGGCGTGGCCGGTCGTGCTCGGCGTGCTCGGCTTCGTCGGCGTCCTGTCCCTGATCGGGCACAAGGAGCTGCGCTTCGTGCTGCCGGCGCTGCCGATCGCGGCAGCGCTCGGCGCCGCAGGAGTCGTCCGTGCGGTGCGCCGGCCGGCGGTCACGGCGTCCGCGGCCGTGTCCGTCGCGGTCGCCGGTGCGGTCGTGATGCCCGGCATCCGGATGTCGGACCTCGGGTATCCCGGCGATGCGCGTTCGGCCTGGACCATCGATCCCGCCACCCCGCGACTGCTCTCC
>DASQJO010000095.1:0-7491 GCA_035630955.1 Kineosporiaceae bacterium | reverse complement strand
CCGGTCCCCCTCGACCGCCGGGTCCGCACGTGTCACGATGACGGAGCGCGGGGAGGGCTGGTGTCACAGCGTGCGACACGGCCCTTGCCGGCGGCGCTGTCCACCCCTGCGACCTCGGCCCGGGCACACCTGGCGTGCCCGCCGGATCGCCCGAGACCCGAGGAGCGCCGTGCCCGTCCTGCCGGGAGCAGAGCCCTTCAGCACCGACGGTGGTGATGTCGGCGTCCTGCTGTGCCACGGCTTCACCGGTTCGCCGCAGAGCCTGCGCCCCTGGGCGGAGGCGCTGGCGCGCGCGGGTCACACGGTGCGGCTCCCGCTCCTGCCGGGCCACGGGACGACGTGGCAGGACATGAACCGTACGTCGTGGCGGGAGTGGTACGACGAGGTCGACCGGGCGTTCGGCGAGCTGCGGAGCCGCTGCTCGTC
Organism: Kineosporiaceae bacterium; assembly: GCA_035630955.1. Lineage (GTDB taxonomy): Bacteria > Actinomycetota > Actinomycetes > Actinomycetales > Kineosporiaceae > DATKNA01. The sequence goes on along the minus strand of DASQJO010000095.1, from coordinate 7,065 downwards.
CGTCTTCGTCGGCGGGCTCTCGATGGGCGGCGCGCTCGCGCTGCGCCTCGCCCAGCAGCACGGCGCCGACGTAGCGGGCCTCGTGCTCGTCAACCCCGCCGTGCACATCCGGGACCGCCGCCTGCTCGCCCTGCCCGCGCTGCGCCGCGTCACCGCGTCGTTCCCGCCCATCGGCAACGACATCAAGAAGCCCGGCGTCACCGAGCTCGCGTACGACCGGCTGCCGCTGCACGCGCTCGCGTCCTCACTGCAGCTCTATGCCGACGTCACGGCGCACCTGTCGCGCGTCGACCAGCCCCTGCTCCTGCTGCACTCCGCTGTCGACCACGTGGTGGCGCCGAGCAACAGCGCGGCGATCCTCGCGGGGGTCTCCTCGACGGACGTCACGGAGATCGTCCTCGAGGACTGTTACCACGTCGCGACCCTCGACAACGACGCGGAGCGCATCGAGAAGGAGTCGGTCGCCTTCGTCGCCCGTCTGTCCACGGAGGGAGCGCGGTGACCGGCGACGGCGACCGCGACGGGCCGGGGGACGTCCACCCGGACGAGCGCGAGGACCGGCCGGAGCTCGACGTCGACGCCGCGTTCGCCGCGATCGTCGCCGACTTCGGCGCACCGGCCCCGCCCGGTGCCGGGCCGTGGCCCGCCGCCGAGGACGTCGACCCCGACGAACCTCTCGCCGCGGACCTCGCGCTCGGCGAGGAGCCGGACGCCGGGCTGCGCCAGGCGCGCCGGGGCCCGCGGCACCGCATGCCGGACGGCAGCGACGTGCCGGGCGGTTACGACATCGACCCCGACGAGCGGGAGCCGGACGACCCGCAGGACCGGTTCGTGCCGCCGGAGCCACCACCGATCACGTCGACGGACCTCCCCTCGCGGCTGGCGTGGATCGGGGTCATCGGCGGCCCGCTCTTCCTCCTGATCGCCGCGCTGGTGTGGCGGACGCTGCCCACGCTCGTCGTCATCGGCGCGCTCGCGGCGTTCATCGGCGGGTTCGTCACCCTGGTCGCGCGGCTGCCGCGCGACCGCGGTGACGGCTCGGACGACGGGGCGGTGGTCTAGCCCGTCGCACCCGCCGACGGGTTGGACGACGGCACCAGGTCGACCACGACCGGCAGGTGATCGGTCGCCGCGAGGACGTCGTGACTGTCGGCGCCGTCCTCGCCGTAGCGGACGACGTCCGGACCGTCCCCGACGAACACGGCGTCCACCCGGCTCTGCGGACCCCACGCGGGGAAGGTGGGTGCGGCGTCCGGGTCCGGGTCGCGCGCGAGGCGCTCGAGGACCTTCCACGCCGGTGATCCCGGCATCTCGTTGAGGTCGCCGCAGACGACGTGCGGGCGCGGCCGCCGCTCGAGCGCGGCGACGGCGAGCTCGGCGTGCCGCACCCGCAGGTCCGGCTCGAGCGGCAGGTGCAGGCATGCGACGGTGAGCTCCAGCGGCCCTTCCGGGAGCTGCGCGGCGAGCTCGGCGACGACCAGCCCGCGGCTCCGGGTGAACAGGCCGCGCACCGGCAGCCGGGCCGCCACGGCGCGGCGGACGGCGGTCCTCGGCGACACCAGGACAGCGGTGCCGCCGGACGTCCGGCCGCCGGCGACGAAGAGCAGGCCGCAGGACCGGGCGAGCATCCGGTTGCGGACCACGCCCGGCAGCCGGCGCGGGGCCTCCTGCAGGCAGAGGACGTCGGGGGCGAGGGCGGTGATCACCCGGCGGACGGCGAACGGGTCGCCCAGCAGGTCCCGGACGTTCCAGCTGACGACCCGCAACTCCCGGCGCTCCATGATCGGACCGGTTTGCATGATCGGACCGGTTTGCATGATCACGACGAAGGTCGGGGGGAGGGTTGGCGGGAGGTGAGGCGGGCGAGGTCGGCGGCGCCGACGAGGCCCGCCTCCGGGCCGAAGGACGCGCGGACGATGCGGGCCTCGGGCCGGTAGCCGCGTCCGGTCAGCGTACGGCGGAAGGACTCCCGGGCGGGGCCCAGCAGGAGCTCGCCGGCGTCCGACACGCCGCCCCCGATGACGAACAGGCCCGGGTCGAGCGCCGCCGCGAGGTTCGCCAGGCCGACGCCGAGCCAGCGTCCGACGTCCTCGAACAGCTCGATCGCGCACGCGTCGCCCTCACGCGCCGCCGCGGTGACCACGGGGCCGACGAGCCCGTCGACGTCCCCGCCGACCCGCTCGAGCAGGCCGACCGCCACCGGCGAGCCGGCTCGCGCCAGCTCGCGCGCCTCGCGGCCGAGGACGTTGCCCGAGGCGTACTGCTCGAGGCAGCCGCGGTTGCCGCACTCGCAGCGGTGACCGTCGGGGACGACGACCATGTGTCCGAACTCGCCGGCCATCCCGGACCGCCCGCGTTGCACCCGTCCGTCCACGACGATGCCGCCGCCGATGCCGGTCCCGAGCGTGACCATGACGAGGTGGTCCTCGCCGCGACCGGCTCCGAAGCGCCACTCCGCCCAGGCGGCGGCGTTGGCATCGTTCTCGACGACGACGGGCAGGCCGATCTTGGTGGTGACGGCGTCCCGCAGCGGCTCGTCCCGCCAGGCCAGGTGCGGCGCGAACCGGACCCGGGCCCGGTCGGCGTCGACGAAACCGGCGGCGCCGATCCCGACCGCCACGACCTCGTGGTCGGTGCGGAGCTCCTCGACGAGGGCGACGATCGTCGCCTCGACGAGCGCGGCGTCGCGGGAGGGGGTGTCGCGGCGGGCGCGCGCCAGCACGCGCCCGTCCTCGTCCACGACCCCGGCGGCCACCTTCGTCCCGCCGATGTCGATGCCGACGGACTTGGCCGACATGGCGGCGCTCACGGCCGCCGCGCCAGGTCGGCCGCGCCGATGAGTCCCGCGTCGTTGCCCAGCGCGGCCGGCATGATCTCCAGGTGCGGCCGGCGCGACCCGGCCGACAGGGCCTCGGCGTAGGCGGTGCGCGCCGGCTCGAGCAGCAGGTCGCCGGCCTCGCCCACACCCCCGCCGACCACCACGACGGCGGGGTCGAGGACGACCGCGAGGTCGGCGATCCCCTCACCCAGCCAGCGCCCGATGCCGGCGAAGAGCCCGATCGCCGCGGGGTCGCCCGCCAAGGCCGCGTCGGCGATCATCGTCCCGGTGACCGCCTCGGGGTCGCCACCGGCCAGCTCGAGGAGCGCCGCGCCGGCCGAGCGGTCCTCCCGGCACAGCGCGCGGGCCTGCCGGACGAGCGCCCGGCCGGAGCAGTACTGCTCCCAGCAGCCGTGATTGCCGCAGCCGCACGGCAGGCCGCCGGGGACCATCCGCATGTGGCCGATCTCCGCGGCGCTGCCGAACGCGCCCCGCACGAGCTCGCCGCGCAGCACGATCCCGCCGCCGAGCCCGGTGCCGACGGTCACGAGCACCATCTCGGGGTTCTGCCGTCCGCCGCCGAACCGGTGCTCGCCCCAGGCCGCCGCGTTGGCGTCGTTCTCCACGACCACGGGACGCCCGACCGCCTTCTCGACGATCTCCCGCAGCGGGCGGTCGACCATGGGCAGGTTCGGCGTGAAGCGCAGCGTCGACCGCTTCTCGTCGACGAAGCCGGGCACGGCCAGACCGATCGCGCTGACGTCGTGGGCGGCGTGCAGCTGGAGCACGGCCTCGACGACGGCGTCCTCCACGTCCTTCGAGGTCGTCGCGGGCGTCGACACGCGGGCCTGCTCGACGACGTGGCCCGATGCGTCGACGGCCCCGGCCGCGATCTTCGTGCCGCCGACGTCCACCCCGATCGTCAGGTCCACCCGGTCCCTCCGCTCCTGGTCGTCGTACGGGTCGTGTCGTGCGGAACTAGTCGGTGACGTCGATGCGCTGGAGCCGTACGGGGCGCGGCGGTGCCTCCGCCGGGTCCGGCACCCGCTCGTCGTGGTGCCCCTGATCGCTGTCCTCGGTCCGTCCCGTCGCGAACTCCCCGACGACCGCGGCCAGGTCGGTGAGCGCGCGCCCCATCCTCGCGACCGCCTCCGGGTCGAGCTCGCGCAGGGTCGCGAGGCCCCGGCACACGGGGCAGATCCGGCACTCGCCGCCGCGGTGCGGTCCGTCCTCGGTCTGAACGGCGGGGCGCGGCGCCTGCAACGCGTCGAGCAGCCGGAGCGCCTCGTCGAGCACGCGCAGCCCCTGCTGCCCGCGGCCGGACGCCGCGCCGCCGGCGTTCACAGTGACCGCCAGAGGTCGGGATCCGGAAGGAACGCCACCCGCAGCACGCCGTCCCGCAGCACCGCGCCGGTGACGTCGCAGCGGCGGAGCACGCTCGGCAGGGCGAGCACCCGCCGCTCCCCCGCGACGTCGAGCACGAGCTCGTCGCCTCGGCGGGCCAGGGCGAGGTCGGGGCGGCGCGCCCGCGGCAGCGGCAGGAGGAATGCGTAGCCGTCGCCGTCCCGCTCGACCTGCCAGGCGGCGGGAGCGGGCGTGGGCAGGTCGCCGGTGTCCAGGGCCGCGAGCTCGTCAGCGTCGGTGGGCGGCACGGCGAGCTCGCCGAGCCGGACGACGGGCAGCGGCGCGAACACCGCCTCGACCTCCGCGGCGATCGCGGACTGTGCCCGGGACCGCTCGCGCAGCCACGGGTCGTCGCCGACCGGGACCAGCCGGTTGACCACGACGCCGTCGACGGCCAGACCGTGCAGCGAGAGGCCGGTCCAGGCGGCGACGGCGGCGTCGAGAGCGGCGCGCTGCGGTGGCAGCACCAGCCGCACGGAGGTGCCGCGGTCCGCGAGCAGCTCGCGCAGGCCGCCGGCCTCCGCCTGCGCGCGCTCGGCCGCCTCGACGAGCGCGCGGGGCAGGCCGTCGGTCCAGGCGGACGTGCCGTGCCCCATCGCCCACAGCATGCGGCGCTCCAGCGGCAGCGCCCGGTCGACGCCGCGGACGACGGCCTCGGGCAGCGCGAGCAGTCGCACGGCGCGGGCGAGCGCGGGGGCGTCGACGACGACGAGGTCCCAGCCGGCGGCCGCGGCGTCCCTGATCTCGAGCAGGGTGAGCAGGTCGTCGAGCCCGGGGAGGCCGGTCAGCTCCTCCGCCTGCGGCGGGTCGGCGCCGAGAGCTCCGAGCAGTGCGGTGGCCGGGGCCTCCAGCGCGGCCCAGGCGCGCTCCCCTCGGGCGCGCGAGTCCAGCGTCCGCAGCACCAGACCCGGCTCGACCTCGCCGTCCCGTCGGTCATCGCCCCGCCGCGGCCCGTCGTCCGGTCGCCGCAGGGGCGAGAGCGCGCCGGGCTCGGGGGTGAGCAGCAGGGTCTTGACGCCGCGCCGGGCGGCGCGGACCGCGGTGGCCGCGGCGACGGTGGTCGTTCCCGCGCCACCGGTGCCCGCGAGGATCAGCAGCCGCACGACCGGCCTACCCCTCGGCCCGCTTCTTCAGTTCCTTGAGGGCCGTATCGATGATCGTCTTCTCGGCCTTGCGGCGGAGCATGCCGAGCATCGGCATCCTGACCTCGACGCTCAGGGTGTACGTCACCTCGGTCCCGGCGCCCTGCCGGCCGGGAGCGTCCCGCAGCCGGTAGGAGCCGTCCATCGCCTTGAGGATGTCCGCCTGGACGAGGGTCCAGGAGACGGTGCCGGTGCCGTCCTCGGCGAACTCCCAGGTGTAGGCGAGCGTGTAGGTGTCGCGCAGGACGCCCGCGTCGAGGACGAACCGGACGGTGCGCGCCCAGCCGTCCTCGTCCTCCTCGAGGACCTCGGCCTGCCGCACCGCGCCGGTCCACTCCGGGTAGGCGTCGAAGTCGGCGATGACGTCGAGGACGTCGCCCGGGGCTGCATCGACGACGATGCTCGACTCGGTCCGATCGGCCATGCCCTCGCCTCCTCCTGACACCTGGTCCGACGCGCCGTCGCGCGACTGCTCGGACGGCGGTCCGGACGGCTCGTGGCCACGGTGGCGCGGCCCGTCGGGGCAGGGTACCGGGGGTGGGCGAGGGCGGCGGCGCTGGCTGCACGCGCACCGACGCCGCGACGGGCACGCCAGGGGTGCAGACCGGGGCGGCGCCGGCTGGTTATGGTTCTAGATCCGGGCGCGTGCCCGCGGAAGCGATCGGTCGGTCAGGGAGGACGCTCGTGCTCGAGATCAGTGTCCCGGCGCTCGTGCCGCCGGATCCGCAGGCCGACCTCACCGATCTCGTCGCCGACGCCGCCCGCGAGGACCCGGGCTGCGTGCTCTTCGGCCGTCCCACGTCCGCGGGCTGGGAGGACGTCACCGCGTCCGCCTTCCTCGCCGAGGTCACGCGCCTGGCCAAGGGGCTCGTCGCGGCCGGCGTCCGGCCCGGCGACCGCGTGGCTCTCATGTCGAAGACCCGCTACGAGTGGACCCTCTCCGACGTCGCCGTCTGGTTCGCGGGCGCCGTCACCGTGCCCGTCTACGAGACGTCGTCCGCGGAGCAGGTCGCGTGGATCCTCGGCGACTCGGGCGCCGTGGGCATCGTCGTCGAGACCCCCGCACATGCCGCGACCGTGGAGAGCGTCCGGGGCGACCTGGCCGCGCTGCGCTCGGTGTGGACCGTCGACGAGGGCGGCCTGGAGCACCTCGCGGCCGGAGGAGCCGACGTCGACGACGCCGAGATCGAGGCCCGCCGGGCAGGCCTGAACGGCGACAGCGTCGCCACCCTCATCTACACCTCGGGGACGACGGGACGGCCCAAGGGCTGCGAGCTCACCCACGCCAACTTCCGCGACCTGGCGCTCAACGCGACGACCTATCTCTCCGAGGTGGTGCGCGCGCCCGGGGCGAGCACGCTGCTCTTCCTGCCACTGGCCCACGTGTTCGCCCGGTTCGTGCAGGTGCTCTGCATCGCCGCCCGCGCCCGGCTCGGGCACACGCCGGACGTGAAGAACCTGCTGGACGACCTCGCCGCGTTCCGGCCGACGTTCGTGCTGGCCGTGCCGCGGGTCTTCGAGAAGATCTACAACTCCTCCGAGGCCAGGGCCGAGGCCGGTGGCAAGGGCCGGATCTTCGCCGGTGCCACCGCGGCCGCGGTCGCGTGGTCGGAGGCGCAGGATGCCGGCAGCGTCCCGTTCGGGCTGCGCGTGCGCCACGCCGTCTTCGACAAGCTCGTCTACGGCAAGCTGCGCGAGGCG
>DASQJO010000094.1:0-9780 GCA_035630955.1 Kineosporiaceae bacterium | reverse complement strand
GATGTAGATGTACTGGTTGAGCCGGCCCATCGTGTCCCAGAGCTGCTGCTTCTCCTGGTTGAGGGCGGCGTTGTCGCGGCGCAGCTCGTCCTGGCCGTCGTAGAGCGCCTTCATGATCGCGTTGAGGTGGCTCTGCGCGCTCTGGTAGCGCTGGAAGTAGTCCGTCAGCCGGTCGCCGAAGGGGATCATGCCGAGGAACTTGCGCGAGCCCTGCGCGCCCTTCGGGTCGAGATCCTCGACGGTCCGGCGGAGCTCCACCAGCGTGCTGCCGACCTTCGAGCCCTCCGACAGGCCGCCCTCCTGCAGCGCCTTGACGGGAGTCTTGAGCAGCCGGTTGCTCGACTCGGCGGCGCGCCGGATCTCGGCGTCGCCCATCGTCCGGACGTCGTCCGAGCGCCGGCTGAAGTCCGGGGAGTTGGTGGCCGTGCCGAGCAGACCCTGCAGGTAGGAGTCGACCTTCTGGTCGAGCCCGGGGACCGCGGCGGCGGGAACGGGCGGCGCCATCTTCGGCGCGGCCGTCTCGGCCACGGGCTTCGGCGCCTCGGGCGCCGTCAGCGTGAGAACGGGCTCGGCGGCGGCCGGCGGCGCCAGGGGCGTGGGCTCGGTCATGCGAGTAATCACATCAGGTCGCGCCCCTCGCGGTCGAGACACCCCCACCCCCCGCCGTCGTTCGTCCCGAAGGTGCGCACCCGTCCCGTTTCCGCAGGTGCGGTCGCACCTGTGACGAACGACGGCGGGCGACTCCTCCGATCAGACCGGGACGATCCCGGCGACGACGGCCACGGCGACCGCGAGCGTGGCCGCGGTGACGACGTCCATCCGTCGGGTCCGCACCAGCAGCCCGAGGCAGTACCGCTCCGGCAGCACCGCGCGGAACACCGCCGCCAGCCCCAGCGACGTCGCCAGCAGGTACCCGCCGGCCCGGAAGTCCACGAAGGACGTCACGGCCACCGAGAGCGCGAGCACGACCAGCACGATCGTGAACGCCACCCGCCGCTCGGGCGGCACCTCCCAGCGCATGCTCGCCGCCCCGTCAGTGCGCGAAGTGCCGGACGCCGGTCAGGTACATCGTCGCCCCCGCGGCGCGCGCGGCGGCGATCACCTCGTCGTCCCGCAACGACCCGCCCGGCTGCACCACGGCCCGGACGCCGGCGGCGAGCAGCACCTCGAGCCCGTCGGGGAACGGGAAGAACGCGTCGGACGCCGCCACCGCGCCCGCCGCCCGCTCCTCCCCCGCACGCGCGACGGCGAGGCGGCACGAGTCGACCCGGTTCACCTGGCCCATGCCGATGCCGACACTGGCGCCGTCCCTGGCGAGCAGGATCGCGTTCGACTTCACCGCCCGCACCGCACGCCAGGCGAAGGCGAGGTCGGCGAGCGTGGCCTCGTCCGCGGGGTCGCCCGTGGCGAGCCGCCACAGGGCGGGGTCGTCACCGCCGCCATCGGGCCCTGCCGCGCGGGCGTCGATCCGGTCGACCGCCTGGGCGAGCACCCCGCCGCTGATCGGCCGGAACTCCACGGGGTCGGCGTGGCCCGACGGCACCCGCAGGAGCCGCACGTTCTTCTTGCGCCGCAGCACGTCCAGCGCCTCGGGCTCGAAGTCGGGCGCCGCGACGACCTCGGTGAAGACGTCCGCGATCTGCTCGGCCATCGCCGCCGTGACGGTGCCGTTGGCCGCCACCACGCCGCCGTACGCGGAGACGGGATCGCAGTCGAAGGCCCGCCGGTACGCCTGGGCGAGGTCGGCACCGACGGCGATGCCGCAGGGGTTGGCGTGCTTGATGATCGCGACGCAGGGCGCGGCGTGGTCGTGCGCCGCGCGCCACGCGGCGTCGGTGTCCACGTAGTTGTTGTAGGACATCTCCTTGCCGTGCAGCTGCTCGGCGTGCGCCAGGCCCGGCCGCCAGTGCCGGTACAGCGCGGCGGGCTGGTGCGGGTTCTCGCCGTAGCGCAGACCGCTGGCGCGCTCCCAGGTCGCGCCCGTGAACGCGGGGAAGCCCGTCCCGTCGGAGGTGTCGGCGAGCACGGTGCCCGTCCACGAGGCGACGGCCACGTCGTACGCCGCGGTGTGCGCGAAGGCCCGCGCGGCGAGCACCTGCCGCTGCCGCAGGGAGAACCCGCCCGCCCGGACGGCGTCCAGCACCTCGCCGTAGGAGGCCGGGTCGACGACCACCGCGACGCTCGCGTGGTTCTTCGCCGCCGCCCGGACCATCGCCGGGCCGCCGATGTCGATCTGCTCGACGACGTCCTCCGGGGAGGCGCCGGACAGCACCGTCTGCCGGAAGGGGTAGAGGTTCGAGACGAGCAGGTCGAACGGCTCGATGCCGAGCTCGCCGAGCTTCTCGGTGTGCGCGGCGTTGCCGGTGTCGGCGAGCAGGCCGGCGTGGATCCGGGGGTGCAGCGTCTTGACGCGTCCGTCGAGGATCTCCGGGAAGCCGGTGACGTCCTCGACCGCGGTCACCGGGACGCCGGCCGCGGCGATCCGCGCCGCCGTCGAGCCGGTCGACACCAGGGTCACACCGGCCTCGTGCAGCCCGCGTGCGAGCTCCTCGAGCCCGGTCTTGTCGTACACGGACACCAGGGCCCGGCGGATCGGACGCTGCCCGTTCATCGAAGTACGACCTTCCTCTCGACGACGTGCCAGCCGCGCGCCGTCATCCGGGTCACGACGTCGACGAGCAGCTCCCGCTCGACGACCTTGATGCGCTCGTGGAGGCTCGCCTCGTCGTCGTCGTCGCGGACCTCGACGGCCCGCTGCGCGACGATCGGGCCGGTGTCGGTGCCCTCGTCGACGAGGATGACACTCGTCCCGGTCACCTTGACGCCGTGAGCCAGCGCGTCGTGGACGCCGTGGGCGCCGGGGAACGACGGCAGCAGCGCGGGGTGGGTGTTGACGGTCCGATCGCCGAACTCGCCGAGATAGGCGGCGCCGAGGATCCGCATGAAGCCGGCGAGCACGACGAGCCGGGGCGAGAAGACCCGCACGGCACGTGCGACGCCGGCGTCCCAGGCCGCCCGGTCCGGGAAGTCCTTCGGCGCGACGACCGCGGTCGGGACGCCGGCGGCGCGGGCGCGGCCGAGACCGCCGGCGTCCGCCCGGTCGGAGACCACCCCGGCGACCCGGAACGGTGTCGCGGGGTCCGCGGACACGTCGAGCAGCGCCTGCAGCAGGGTGCCGGTCCCGGAGACGAGGACGACGACCGCCGCTCGCCCAGGACGTCCCTCCACGGACGCCGACCCTATCCGGGCGTCCGCCCTCCCGACGCCCGGCGGGCCCGGGCGACGGCGAGCACGAGGACGACGCCGACCGCGACCTCGCCCCCGAACGCGAGCCCGGTCAGCAGGGGCTGCGGACCCGTGACGGCGAGCAGCCCAGGACCGGCCGGACCGCCGGACACCCACGCGAGCAGCGCCATCACCCCGCCCGCGAGCCCGCCGACGCCGCCGACGTCCGCAGCGGCGCGATGCCAGCCGGTCCACCGGCTCTGCTCGGACCGCCGGACGCGCTGGAGCAGCAACCCGGCCAGGACGCCGGCCAGCACGGGCACGGCGAGCAGGGCGAGAGCGGCGCGCGGCAGCGGCCCCGGAGCGGGCAGGGCGCCGAGCGCGGGCAGGGCCGGCAGTGGTCCGAGCTGGCTCGACCACAGCGTGACGGAGGTGGCCGAGCCCACCGCGAAGCCGGGGCCGGCCAGCCCGGCGGCGGCCCACACGACGAGGTTCGGCAGCATCAGCGCCTGCCCGAGCGTGAGCACGGCACCGCCGGCCACGCCGGGGTCGAGGGCGTGGTGCAGCTCCAGGACGTGTCCGCGCCCGAGCACGAGCATCGTGGCGACCAGGACGGCGGCCGCGGCGAGCTGGGCGAGGACGGCGGCGACCGCCGGACCCGCCCATCCGACGACGGGCGCGGGCAGGGCGCGGACCGCGCGGAGCAGCCCTGGAGTGAGGCCGCGGTGCCGGTAGGTCGCGGCGCCGAGCGTGCCGAAGACGGAGGAGACGACGGCGCCGCCCAGCACGGCCTGCAGGCCGATGGGGTGCACGCCGGGCATCCCCGCGATCAGCACGGCGGCGGCGACGACCAGGCAGTACGTCCCGGCGAACGACGCCAGGGCGACCGCCGGGGGCCAGGCGGGGGCGGCCCGGGTGGCTCCCGCCGCGATGGCCTCGGCGCGGGGATCGAGCATCCGGGAGAGACGGCGGCCTCCGAGCCAGCAGGCGGCGAGCGGCGCGATCGTCAGCCCGAGCGGGACGAGGCCGACGTGGCCGCCGTCGACGGCGAGCCCGCCGTGCTGGGCGAGCAGCCACACGGCCAGCGAGAGCCGGACGGCCTGCAGCCAGGTGCCCTTGCCGTCCGAGTCCACCACCCAGGCGAGCACGACGGGGGCGAGCACGGCCACCAGGGAGGCGCCCGCCGCCTGGCAGGCGGCGGCCGCGGCGGCGGGGGCCGGGGCGGGGCGGACGTCGACGGCGGCGGGCGGACGGTCGAGGAGGCTCGTCATGACCGCCCCATCGTCACCCGTGGCCGTGCACGCAGCGGCGTCTGACACGCAGCCGGACGACATCTGTCGGCGCGAAGGGATTGACGCCGCACTCGTGTTAGTCATATGACTAAGTCACTCGACTAACCAGGGAGGAACGACATGGACGACACGAAGCTCATGGACTTCGTCAACAAGGCGGTCGGCGACGCGGGGGCGCTGCTCGCGGGCTCGATGGTCGTCATCGGTGACCGGCTGGGCTTCTTCCGGGCCATGGCGGGCGCGGGACCCCTGACCAGCCAGGACCTGGCCGCGGCGACCGGCACCACGGAGCGGCACGTGCGGGAGTGGCTCGCCGCCCAAGCCGCCGCGGGCTACATCAACTACGTGGGGGACGGCCGGTTCGTCCTCCCCGACGAACATGCCGTGGCGCTGACCCAGGAGACGAGTCCGGCCTTCGTCGTGGGCCTCTTCGAGACCGTGCTCGGTGCGGCGCACGCGACCGACCGGATCGCGGACGCCGTCGGGAGCGGACAGGGCATGCTCTGGAGCGATCACGACGGTCACGTGCACACCGGCTGCGAGCGATTCTTCAGGCCCGCGTACGTCAACTACCTCACGCAGGCCTGGATCCCCGCCATGGACGGCGTCGCCGAACGGCTCGAGGACGGCATCGCCGTGGCGGACGTGGGATGCGGGCTCGGAGCCAGCACCATCCGGCTGGCGCAGGCGTACCCCCGGTCCCGCTTCACGGGGATCGACCCGCACGAGGGCTCGCTCGATGCGGCGCGCAAGGAGGCCGCCGACGCCGGCGTCGGCGACCGCATCACGTTCGACCGGTCGACGGCGAAGGAGCTGACCGGCAGCTACGGCCTCATCACGTTCTTCGACTGCCTGCACGACCTCGGCGACCCCGTCGGTGCGTTGCGGGCGGTCCGGGAGCACCTCGACGAGGGTGGGACGGTGCTCGTCGTGGAACCGATCGCCGGCGACTCTCTGGAGGACAACCTCAACCCGGTCGGAGCCGTCTACTACGGCTGCTCCACCCTGCTCTGCACCCCGAACGCGCTCGCTCAGGAGGCGGACGTCGTCCTGGGCACCCAGGCCGGCGAGGCGCGGCTGACCGACGTGGCGCGGGAGGCAGGATTCAGCCGGGTCCGCCGTGTCGGCGAGAGCCCGTTCAACATGGCCCTGGAGCTCCGTCCCTGATCGGCCCCCGTTCTTAGGATCGTTCCGTGTCCCCACAACCGACCCCGGCCCGTGCCGAAGCCACGGACGCCCTGCTCGCCGCCGCCGAGAGCCTGCTCATCGAGGTGGGCTACGCGCAGGTCACGGTCCGCCGGCTCGCCGAGCGGGCCGGGGTCAACCACGGACTCGTGCACTACTACTTCGGGTCCATGCAGGAGCTCCTGCTGCGCGTCCTCGAGCGCTTCACCGACGGGCTCCTGGAGCGGCAGCGCGTGATGTACGCGGCCGACGTCCCCTTCATCGAGAAGTGGCGGCAGGCCATGCGCTTCCTCGACGAGGACGCCGACTCCGGCTACCAGAAGATCTGGCTCGAGTTGCAGGCGATGGGCTGGAACGACCCCGTCGTGCGGGAACGCCTGCAGGCCGTCCACCGGCGCTGGGTGGACGTCGTCGGGCCGGCCTTCGCCGCCGGCCTCGACGAGCTCGGCATCGACCCCGAGCTCTACCCGACCGAGGCCGTGGTGGCCCTGGTCGTGACCTTCAACCTCGGCGTCATGATCGAGAGGCTGTCCGGCGTCGACTCCGGGCACGCGCAGCTCCTCGCCATGATCGACCGGGTTCTCGAACAACGCTGGGAGGAGGCCCGTGATGCGGGCTCGCCAACCGGACATCAGCGGGTCGGTCACGCGTGACGGCGTCACCGTCGGGTACGACGTCTACGGTGCGGACCACAGCGCCACCGTCGTCCTGACCCCGACCTGGGCCATCGCTCAGAGCCGGCACTGGAAGGCCCAGATCCCCGTGCTGGCACGGCGGTACCGCGTCGTCACCGTGGAGGGCCGCGGGAACGGCCGCGCGGACCGTCCGGTCGACGGAGCCGCCTACACGTTCGCCGAGCACGCGGCCGACGTGCTCGCGGTCATGGACGCCACCGGCACCGAGCGCGCCGTCGTCGCCGGCGTCTCGCGCGGCGGGGTCGTCACGGCCGTCCTCGCCGCCACCGCGCCCGAGCGGGTCACCGGGGCGGTGCTGATCGGCGCCGCCCTGAAGTCGCTCGCCCCGGCGTTCCCCGAGCAGCTGGTGCACTCCTTCACCCAGGAGCTCGACACGGACCAGGGCTGGGCACGGTACAACCGGCACTACTGGCGACGGGATCTGCGGGGGTTCGCCGAGTTCTTCTGGGGCGAGATCTTCCCCGAGCCCCACTCGACGAAGCAGGTCGAGGACGGCGTCGGCTGGGCGCTGGAGACCGACGCCGAGGTGCTCGTCGCCACGCAGTACAACCCGGAGCCGGTGCTCGGGGACCGCGAGCGCACACTCGAGCTCCTGCGATCCATCCGGTGCCCCGTGCTGGTCGTCCACGGGACGGACGACCGGATCACCCCGCTGATTCGCAGCGAGCTCGCTGCCGAGGCGACCGGGGGCGACCTGCTCGTCATCGAGGGCGGAGGCCACTGCCCGCAGGCGCGGGACCCGATCCGCGTGAACCGCGCCCTGATCGAGTTCGTCGAGCGGGTGACGCCGCCGGAGGACCGGCCCGCCCGGAGCGCGACGTGGACGCGCGCGCTGAGCCGACCCCGCAGGGTGCTCTACCTGTCATCGCCGATCGGGCTCGGCCACGCCCGGCGCGACCTCGCGATCGCCCGCGCGCTGCGCGACGCGCGGCCCGGCGTCCAGGTCGACTGGCTCGCGCAGGACCCGGTGACCCGGTTCCTCGCCGGGCACGGCGAGCGGGTCCATCCGGCGAGCGGGCACCTCGCCAACGAGTCCGCGCACATCGCCAGCGAGGCGCACGAGCACTCGCTGCACGCCTTCCAGGCGATCCGGCGGATGGACGAGATCCTCGTCGCGAACTTCTCCGTGTTCCAGGACGTCGTCGACGAGGGCGACTACGACCTCGTCGTCGGCGACGAGGCCTGGGACGTCGACCACTTCTGGCACGAGAACCCGGAGCTCAAGCGCGCGGCCTACGCGTGGGTCACGGACTTCGTGGGCTGGCTGCCGGTGCCGTCGGGCGGCGAGCGCGAGGCGGCCCTCACGGCCGACTACAACGCCGAGATGATCGAGCACGTCGAGCGGTTCCGCCGGGTCCGCGACCTCGCGCTGTTCGTGGGCGACCCAGAGGACGTCGTCCCTGACGACTTCGGCCCCGGGCTCCCCGCGATCAGGGACTGGACGGCGGAGCACTACGCCTTCACCGGCTACGTGAGCGGGTTCGACCCGGCGGCCCTGGGCGGCCGCGCGGAGCTGCGGCACCGGCTCGGCCACCCGCAGGACGCCCCGGTCGTCGTCGCGACCGTCGGCGGCTCCGGCGTCGGCGGGACACTGCTGCGCACCGTCCTCGAGGCGTTCCCGCGTGCCCGCAAGGAGGTCGACGACCTGCGGATGCTCGTCGTCTGCGGCCCGCGTATCGACGGCGCGGACCTGCCGCGGCCCGACGGCGTCGAGATCCGCGGCTACGTCGACGACCTCCCCGCCCAGCTCGCGGCGTGCGACGTGGCCGTCGTGCAGGGCGGGCTCACCACGACGATGGAGCTCGTCGCCTGCCGGCGTCCGTTCGTGTACGTGCCGCTCGGCGACCACTTCGAGCAGCAGCGGCACGTGCGGCACCGCCTGGAGCGGCACCATGCGGGCCGCTGCCTGGACGCCCACGGCCTGGACCCGGACGCCCTCGCGGAGGCCCTCACCCAGGAGCTGACCTCCCCGGTCGACTACCTGCCGGTGCCGACCGACGGGGCGGTGAGGGCCGCCTCGATGCTCGCCGAGCTGATCTGATCGACGGAGTCCGGCGTCCGCTGAGCGGGCACCGTCCGCGCGCGGACGCGCGCCACCGCGGCGTCGACGAGCCGCAGCACGTCCTCGCGGGTGCGCGCGGCGTCGTCGTTCCAGCGGGTGAGGTCGCACACGTGCCGGTTGCGGATCAGCGGCGTCGGCGGCCACGGGTCCGCCGGCGGTACGTGCCCCTCGAGCTCGCCCAGCGCGTGCCACAGCGCGTCGATGGCCGGGCCCGCCGTCCCGGGTTCGGGGCTGTGCAGCCGGGCGGACTCGGCGACGGCGCCGACGAGGCAGGCTGCGACGATCTCGCCGTAGCTGCGCCGGGTCAGCGAGCCGACACCGACGAAACGGCGCCGTCCGTCCTGCGACTGCACCACGTACCAGCCGCCCTGGATCCAGCCGCGCTCCAGGAGCGCGCGCGCCCCGACGAGCACGGCGACCGCCCGCTCCGGCGCCCGAGTGTCGCCCGACGGACGCGACGAGGAGAACCTGCGGACCAGCGAACCGATCATGTCACCGCTCCGGTGCTCGGGCACCGGGCGGACGCCGTCGTCCTTCTGCGAGCCGTCCCGACCCAGGTGCCGTGCGTGCTGTGACGTCACCTTCCCTCAGGACCGGCCGGACGACAAGACGCAGCTGCCCTCGGGTGCGGTCAGAGCGATGCGACGATCTCCCGCATGAGACGGGCCGTCTCGCTCGGCGTGCGGCCGACCTTGACGCCGGCGGCCTCGAGGGCCTCCTTCTTCGCCTGAGCGGTGCCGGACGAGCCGGAGACGATGGCGCCGGCGTGGCCCATCGTCTTGCCCTCCGGCGCGGTGAACCCGGCGACGTAGCCGACGACCGGCTTGGTCACGTTCTCCGTGACGAAGGCCGCGGCGCGCTCCTCGGCGTCGCCGCCGATCTCGCCGATCATCACGATCGCCCTCGTCTCGGCGTCGTCCTGGTAGGCGGCCAGGCAGTCGATGTGCGTCGTCCCGATGATCGGGTCGCCGCCGATGCCCACCGCGCTCGAGAAGCCGAGGTCCCGCAGCTCGTACATGAGCTGGTAGGTGAGCGTGCCGGACTTGCTGACCAGGCCGATCGGGCCCTGCTGGGTGATGTTCGCCGGGATGATGCCGACGTTGGACCGGCCGGGCGTGATGAGGCCGGGACAGTTGGGCCCGATGATCCGCGTCGTCCCCTTGTCCTGCGCGTACTGGAAGAACGACGCGGTGTCGTGCACAGGGACGCCCTCGGTGATGACGACGACGAGCGGGATGCCGGCGTCGACGGCCTCGATCACGGCCTTCTTCGTGCCCTTGGCGGGGACGAAGACGACGGAGACGTCGGCGCCGGTCT
The DNA here is from genome assembly GCA_035630955.1 of Kineosporiaceae bacterium. Lineage (GTDB taxonomy): Bacteria > Actinomycetota > Actinomycetes > Actinomycetales > Kineosporiaceae > DATKNA01. The sequence goes on along the minus strand of DASQJO010000094.1, from coordinate 4 downwards.
TCTC
>DASQJO010000093.1:0-4623 GCA_035630955.1 Kineosporiaceae bacterium | reverse complement strand
TGGTCGGCGAGCTCTCGACCCGCAGCGAGGAGTTCCGACGGCGCTGGAGCGCGCACGACGTCCGCATCCACGGCGGGGGCGTCAAGCACTTCCACCACCACGTCGTGGGCGACCTCGTGCTCGCCTACGAGACCGTCGACCTGACCGCCGAACCCGGGCTCAGCATGACCGTTTACGCGGCGGAGCCCGGATCGGCCACCGAGCAGGCCCTGACGCTGCTGGCATCGTGGGCCGCCACGGAGGACGCGGGCGCCGGGTCCACCTCCGGGTCCACCTCCGAGACGACCCCTTCCACGACCGGGATCGAGTGACCGTGCAGCTGACCCGCAGCTCCCTCGCCACCACCAAGGGACCCGCCGAGTGGTTCACCGGCGACGTCTACATCGACGCCGTCGCGGCGTCCGCGCCCCCGTCCCGCGTGCAGGGGAGCCTCGTCCACTTCATGCCGGGCGCGCGAACGGCCTGGCACCGGCACCCGCTCGGGCAGACGCTGTTCGTTCTCGAGGGCGTGGGTCTCGTGCAGCGCCGCGGCGGTCCCGTGGAGGTCATCCGGCCCGGCGACCGCGTCTACATCGAGCCCGACGAGGAGCACTGGCACGGTGCCGCGCCGGACCGCCTCATGGTCCACCTCGCACTCAACGAGGTCGACGAGGACCACGTCGCCGCGCACTGGGGCGAGCACGTCACCGACGAGGAGTACGCCGCCCGCTGACGGTCAGGGCCGGTTGCGGCCGAGCCGGTCGTGGCTGGACACCCAGTCCCCGTGCACGACGGCGCTGCTCAGCGACGTCTCCCCCGCGAGGACGACCGCCGCGCAGATCTCGGCGAACTTCTGCACCTTCCCGGCGCCGTAGCAGCCGAGCATCTCCAGGCACTCGCGCTGCGTCGGCAGCCCCGTCCCACCGCCGTAGGTGGCGACGATGAGGGCAGGCAGGGTGATCGACCAGTAGTAGTCGCCGTTCGGCAGCAGTTGGGTGTAGACGACGCCGGCGTGGGACTCCGAGACGTTCGCGACGTCCTGCCCGGTGGCGATGAACAGCGCCGTGAGCCCGTTCGCCGCGTGCGCGCCGTTGTTGGCCGAGCCGACGAGGAACGACCCGGCGGCGGAGATCTGCCGGGCCCGGAACAGGTCGGCGGCGTCCACGCCCATGAGCGAGCGGAGGAGGTCGTTGCGGATCGTCGCCTCGGCCACGACGCGCTTGCCGCGGGTCAGCAGCATGTTGATGCGCGAGTGCTTCTTGTCGGTGTCCATGTTCCCCGAGAGCAGGAACGCCGGGTGATCCGGATGGTTCTCCCGGATCCACTCGCAGGCGGCCAGCGTGGCCTTGCCGGTCATGTTCTGGCCGGCGGCGTCCCCGGTCGTGAAGTTGAGGCGCAGGTAGCGCAGCGGCCCGATCTGGTACTGACCGATGTAGGTCAGCCGGCCCGAGCGGGTGGTCGCCTCCGCGGCGTCGCGCACCTGCTCCGCGTGCTCGTCGAGCCAGGCGCCGAACTCGCGTGCCTGCTGGGCGTCGTCGAGGACGAAGACGGGTGAGCGCTGCATGTGGTCCTCGACCACCGTCGTCCGGACCCCGCCGCTCTCGGTGAGCAGCCGCATGCCCCGGTTGTAGCTGGCGACGAGGGTGCCCTCGGTCGTCGCCAGCGGGACGTAGAACGCGCCGCGCGCGTGCTCGCCCTCGACGAGCAGCGGCCCGGCGACGCCGATCGGCACCTGCGCGACCCCGACGAAGTTCTCCACGTTGCCGGGCAGCGCCGCCGGGTCGAGCGAGTACCGGCCGACGTGGTCCAGGTCCGCGCCGGTCCGGTCCCGGACGAACGCGCGCCGGCGCTCGGCGAGCTCGTCGGTGTAGTCCTTCTCCGGGTCGCGCGGCACGCGTGCGCGCTGGGCCATCGTCGCCTCCTCCGTCGCGGGTCACCTACCCAGGCAGGACCGGGCGGAACGGGCGCAGGCCGGACGAATCTACTGATCCCTCCGATTCGATACAAGACTCCTCTTACGGACCGGCTGTAGCTACGGTCTGTGGCACACCGCTCACCCTCGGAGGAGCACCATGCGCTCTCGCCTGCCCGTCCGCCGTCTCGCTCTCCTCCTGGGCGCCGTCGCGACCGTCACCTCGGTCGCCGCGGCTCCCGCCCACGCAGCACCGTCGCCGGCGGCGACCACACCGGCCGCGCACACCGCCGCCCAGCTCGCCGCCGCCCGCACCTCGCTGGACAAGGCCGGCCGCCTGGTCGGCACCGCCTGGGCCGTCGTCGACGGCCACGTGGTCGTCGACGTCTTCGACAACGCGAGCACCGCGACCGTCTCGCACGTCACCGGCCTCGCCAGGAGCTCCGCCGGGGCCATCCAGCTGCACCGGACGCCGGGCGCCCTCACCCGGCGGATCGCCGGCGGCGACGCCATCTACGGCAGCTCCTACCGCTGCTCGCTCGGGTTCAACGTCAAGGACTCGGCCGGCGCCTACTACTTCCTCACCGCGGGCCACTGCGGCAACCTCGCGACCACCTGGTACGCCAACAGCAGGAAGACCACGGTCCTCGGGACCAGGACGGGCACGAGCTTCCCCGGCAACGACTACGCGATCGTCAAGTACTCGACGTCGTACACGAACCACCCCGGCACGGTCGACCTCTACAACGGCTCCTCGCAGGATGTCACGACCGCGGCGAACGCCTTCGTGGGTGAGTCCGTGCGCCGCAGCGGCTCGACGACCGGGGTCCACTCGGGATCCGTGACCGCGCTCAACGCGACCGTGAACTACGCCGAGGGCACCGTGCGGGGCCTCATCCGGACGACGGTCTGCGCCGAAGGCGGCGACAGCGGCGGCGCGCTCTTCGACGGCACCAAGGCGATCGGCCTGACCTCCGGCGGCAGCGGCAACTGCAGCAGCGGCGGGACGACGTACTTCCAGCCCGTCACCGAGCCGCTCGGTGTGTACGGCGTCAGCGTCTACTGAGCCCACCGACGCACGCGGGCGTCGTCCGGCGAGCCCGGGCGGCGCCGCTGCGTTACGCCTGCAACGACGCCCAGAGCAGGGCGGCCGCGTAGGTCCGGAACGGCGACCACGGCTCGGCGCGGCGTTCCACCTCCTGGGCTGTCGGGCGCGCCGGGAGCCGCCACTCGCGCTGTACCGCCACCCGCAGCCCCACGTCGGCCGAGGGCAGGACGTCGGGCCGGTGCAACTGGCTGATCAGGAAGACCTGCGCGGACCACGGCCCCACGCCCCGTAGGGCCACGAGGGCGTCGAACGCCTGCTGGTCGGACAGCTGGTCCAGATGCTCGAGGTCGATGCGGCCCTCGATCTGGGCGTGGGCGAGCTCGGCGAGAGCCAGCGCCTTCGCGTGCGAGAGGCCCGCGGCCCGCAGCTCGTCCACGCTCAGGCGGCCAAGCGCCTCGGCCGACAGCACCGGGACGCCGGCGGCGGCCACGACCCGGTCGTAGATGGTCAGGGCCGCGGCGGTGGAGATCTGCTGGCTCACGATGTGCAGGGTCAGCGCGGCGACGTTGGTCCCGAGGCGCCGGCGGCCGACGGCCGGCCAGCTGAACGGGTCGGGCCGGCCGTGCCGGTCCGCGAGCCGGGCGAGCACCGGGTCGCGCAGGCCGAGGTAGACGTACGCCCTGAGCCGGTCGTCCCCGGTGGTCATGTGCAGCTGGGCCGCGGAGCCAATGAGCGCACCTCCGTCACGGCCGACGCGAACGCCTCGGGCGCCTCCTGCGGCAGGTTGTGCCCGGCGAGCGCGACCTGGTGGTGGCACCTCGGGCCGGTGAAGTGCACGGCGGCGGCCGTCCCGTCCGTCGCGGGGAAGTTCCCGTCGGCGAGGCCGTCGAGCGTCACCGCCGGGACGGTGATCGGCGGAAGCGCGGCCAGCTGTCGCTCGAGCCCGGCGTACCGCGGGTCGCCGTCGGCGTACCCCAGGCGGTGCCGGTAGGAGTGCAGCACGACCTCCACGTAGTCCGGGTTGTCGAACGCCTCTGCGGCTCGGTCGAGGACGGCGTCGTCGAAGGTCCACGCCGGGGAGTTGCGCCGCCAGATGACGCGCGCGATCTCGCGGCGGTTCGTCGCGAGCCCGGCGCGGCCGCGCTCGGTGAGGAAGTAGTAGAAGTACCAGAACCCCGCCTCCAGGTCGGGCCGGATCGGGATCCCCGCCGCCGCGATGTCCTGGATCAGGTAGCCGTTCACGCTGACCAGGCCGCTGCAGCGGTCGGGCCACAGGGCGGCGACGACGCACGCCGCGCGGCCGCCCCAGTCGTAGCCCGCGAGCACCGCGCGCGGGACGCCGAGGGCGTCGAGCAGGGCCACGACGTCCGACCCGAGTGCGGCCTGCTGACCCGACCTCGGCGTCCCGGCGTCGAGGAAGCGGGTCGGACCGTGCCCCCGCAGGTACGGCACGACCACCCGGAAGCCGGCGTCGGCCAGGCGCGGGGCGACGTCCACGTAGCTGTGCACGTCGTAGGGGAAGCCGTGCAGCAGCAGCACGACCTGTCCGTCCGACGGGCCGGACTCGACGTACCCCACCTCGAGCACGTCGGTCCGGACCGTGCGCACCGGGCCCATCCGGGACAGCCCGCTCACTGGATCGCCCCACCCCAGCTCGACGACTCGGCATAGGCGCCGTGCACGA
>DASQJO010000092.1:0-3687 GCA_035630955.1 Kineosporiaceae bacterium | reverse complement strand
GGGCACGTTCTCCTCGAGGGCGTGCCGGGCGTCGCCAAGACGCTGCTGGTCCGTGCCCTCTCCGAGGCCCTCGACCTGGACACCAAGCGGGTGCAGTTCACGCCCGACCTCATGCCCGGCGACGTCACCGGGTCCCTGGTGTACGACGCCCGCACCGCGGAGTTCTCGTTCCGCGCGGGCCCGGTGTTCACCAACCTGCTGCTCGCCGACGAGATCAACCGGACCCCTCCGAAGACCCAGGCCTCGTTGCTGGAGGCCATGGAGGAGCGGCAGGTGTCGATCGACGGCACGCCCCGCGCGCTGCCCGACCCGTTCCTCGTCATCGCCCTGCTCTGCCGCGGGCACGTGCTCGTCGAAGGGGTCCCCGGCGTCGCCAAGACCCTCCTCGTCCGCTCGCTCGCCGCCGCCCTGTCGCTGGAGTCGTCCCGGGTGCAGTTCACGCCCGACCTCATGCCCGGCGACGTGACCGGCTCGCTCGTCTACGACGCCCGCACGGCGGAGTTCACGTTCCGGGAGGGGCCGGTGTTCACCCAGCTCCTCCTCGCCGACGAGATCAACCGGACGCCGCCGAAGACGCAGGCCTCGCTGCTGGAGGCGATGGAGGAGCGGCAGGTCACCGTCGAGGGCCGGCCGCGGCGGCTGCCCGAGCCGTTCGTCGTCGTCGCCACCCAGAACCCGGTCGAGTACGAGGGCACCTATCCGCTCCCGGAGGCGCAGCTCGACCGCTTCCTGCTCAAGCTCCGGATGCCGCTGCCGCCCCGCGAGGGCGAGCTGGAGGTGCTCGCCCGGCACGCCGCCGGGTTCGACCCGCGCGACCTGGAGGCGGCCGGCGTGCGCGCCGTCGCGGGCCCGGAGGAGCTCGCGGTCGCGACGTCGGCCGTGCGACGGGTCACCGTCGACCCGGCCGTGCTCGGCTACGTCGTCGACCTGGCCCGCGCCACGCGGGACGCGCCGTCGGTGTCGCTCGGCGTCTCGCCGCGCGGGGCGACGGCGCTGCTGGCGACGGCGCGGGGCTGGGCGTGGCTGTCCGGCCGCGGCTACGTCACACCGGACGACGTCAAGGCGCTCGCCCGTCCCACGCTGCGCCACCGCCTGCAGCTGCGGCCGGAGGCCGAGCTCGAGGGCGTCACCGTGGACGCCGTGCTCGAGACGGTGCTCACGACCGTGCCGGTGCCGCGATGACCGGACCGGGGAGACTGTGGCGCTGACGGGGCGGGCCGCGCTCGTCGCACTCGCGGGCGTCGTCCCGATCGTGCTGGCGCCGAGCGGCCTCACCGTGCTCGCCTGGGTGCTGCTGCTCGCCGTCCTCGTCGGCGTGGACCTCGCCCTCGCGGGTTCGCCGCGGGCGCTGCGCCTCGACCGCGAGCCGCTGCCCACGGTGCGGCTCGGCGAGCAGGTGACGGCGGCGCTCGTCGTCGGGAACGCGGGGCGGCGCGGGGTGCGGGGCCTGCTGCGGGACGGCTGGTCGCCGTCCACCGGCGACACCGTCCGCCGGCACCGGCTCCACGTCCCGGCCGGGCAGCAGCGCCGCGTCGTCACGACGCTGCGACCGACGCGGCGCGGCGACCGGCGCACGGACCGGGTCACCGTGCGCAGCCTCGGGCCGCTCGGCGTCGCCGCCCGGCAGGTGTCGCTGCCCGCGCCCGGCGTCCTGCGCGTGCTGCCGGCGTTCGCCGCGCGCCGGCACCTGCCCGGCAAGCTGGCCCGGCTCCGCGAGCTTGACGGGCTGGTCAGTGCGGCGGTCCGCGGCCAGGGCACGGAGTTCGACAGCCTGCGCGACTACGTCGAGGGCGACGACGTCCGCTCGATCGACTGGCGCGCCACCGCACGCCGGCACGCCGGGCAGGCCACGGTGAGCCCGGTCGTGCGCACCTGGCGCCCGGAGCGGGACCGCCGCCTCCTGCTCGTGCTGGACCCGTCGCGGACGGCGGCCGCGCGGGTCGGCGACGCGCCCCGGCTCGACGCGGCGATGGACGCCGCCCTGCTCCTGGCCGCCCTCGCCGCCCGGGCCGGCGACCGGGTCGACCTGCTCGCGATGGACCGGCGGGTCCGGGCCCGCGTCGAGGGCGTCGGTCGCTCGTCGCTGCTGCCCGCGCTCGTCTCCGCGATGGCCCCGCTCGAGGCGGATCTCGTCGAGGCGGACTGGACCGCCCTCAGCGGCGCGGTGCTGCGGCAGCTCAGCCGCCGCGCGCTCGTCGTGCTGCTCACGACCGTCGACTCGGCGGCGGTCGCCGACGAGCTGCTGCCCGTGCTGCCGCTGCTCACCGCCCGGCACCAGGTGGTCGTCGCGTCGGTCACCGACCCCACCGTGGACGCCCTCGCGCGCGGGCGGGGGGACGCCTACGCCGTCTACGGCGCGGCGGCCGCCGAGCGCGCGCTGCTCGAGCGGACCGCGGTCACCGCCGAGCTGGAGCGGGTCGGGGTCGAGGTCGTCGAGGGCAGCCCGGAGCAGTTGCCGCCCCGGCTGGCGGACCGCTACCTCGCCCTCAAGGCCGCGGGGCGGCTGTAGCGGTCAGCCGACCACCGGGAGTTCGTCGCCGGCCAGCTCGGCGCGCAGGTCGCCGGTCTCCCCCGCCGCGACGGCGCGGCGGCCCAGGACGGCGACGTAGACGAGGAAGGCGGCCCACACCAGCGCGCCGACGGTGATCCGCGCCCAGGTCGGCAGCGGCGACGGCGTGACGAAGGCCTCGACGACGCCGGAGACGAGGAGCACGACGACCAGGCCCATCGCCACCGTGACCATGGCGCGGCCCTCGCGTGCCATCGCCTGCCCCCGGGTCAGCGGCCCCGGGTCCACCCACGCCCAGAACAGCCGCAGCCCCGCGCCGGCGGCGACGAAGACGGCGGTGAGCTCGAGCAGGCCGTGCGGCGTGATGAGCCCGAGGAAGAGGTCGAGCCGGCCGTTGGCGGCCATGATCCCGCCGATGGCGCCGACGTTCAGCGCGTTCTGCAGCAGCACGTAGACGACGAGCACGCCGGTGACGCCGAAGGCGATGCACAGTGCCGCCACCCAGGCGTTGTTGGTCCAGACCTGGAACGCGAAGCTCCCGGCGGCGTTCTGGGTGTAGTAGCCGGCGAAGTCGTTCTCGACGAGTCGGCGGACGTCGACGCGCCGGGCGATCACGGCCTGCGCCTGCGGGCTGCGAGCGATCCAGGTGGCCAGCGCGACCGCGACGAGCGCGGAGAAGGCGGCGGCGCCGGCGGCGGCCCAGCGGGCGCGGTAGACGGCGGCCGGGAACGAGACGGTCGCGACCCGGGCGAGCTCGCGGGTCCAGGGCTCGCTGCCGCCGGTCACGGCGGCCCGGGCCCGCGCGACGAGCCGCGACAGCCCGGCGGCCGCCGCCGGGTCGGGCGCGGACGACCGCAGCACCGACAGGTCCGTGGCCGCGCGCTGGTAGAGGACGACGAGCTCGTCGGCCTCGGCGGCGGTCAGCCGGCGGCGGCGCAGCAGCTGCTCCAGCCGGCGCCACTGCGGCCCGCGGACGGCCGTGAACGCGTCGAGGTCCACGGGCCGGAGCGTACGCGACAGGGCGGACTCCCCCGCGCCCTAGGCTGACGCCGTGTCCGAGTGGTCGCGCCTGACGCTGCCCCCCGAGGTCGTCACCGGCGAGGCCGTCGCGCTGGAGCTGCGGCCGGCGTCGTTCGCCACCCGGGCGCTCGCCCTGACGCTCGACCTGCTCCTGATGG
>DASQJO010000091.1:0-3092 GCA_035630955.1 Kineosporiaceae bacterium | reverse complement strand
CCAGCGAATCGGGGCCGGTGATGTCGGCGACCGAGCGCCGCGAGCCCTCCTCGCCGTAGGCGCCGGCGGCCTCCCGCCAGCCGGGCGGGGTGACCCCGTACTGCTTGCCCAGCAGCGCCACGAAGATCCTCGACTTCTGCGCCCCGAAGCCCGGCAGCTCCCCGACCCGCCGCACCAGGGCCGCGCCGTCGGGGACGTCGGCCCACAGGCCCTCGGCCCGGCCGCCGTAGCGCTCGACCAGCAGCCGGCACAGCTCCTGGGTGCGCGCGGCCATCGAACCCGGGTAGCGGTGCACGGCCGGCGGTCCCTGGAACGCCGTGGCCAGCACCTCGGGGTCCTCGGCGGCGAGGGCGGCCGCGTCGAGGGTGTCCACGCCGAGCCGGTCGGCCAGCAGGCGCGGGCCGGCGAAGGCGCGCTCCATCGGGAACTGCTGGTCCAGGAGCATGCCGACGAGCAGCGCGAACGGATCGCCGGCCAGCAGGGCGTCGGCCTCGTCGTCCTGCGTGATGTGCAGCCGGACCGGGGTCGTCACGACTCCTCCTGCGCCTTGACGGCGAGCACCGGGCAGGGCGCGTCGAGCAGCACGCGCTGGGCGTTGGAGCCGAGGATGAGCTTGCCGACGGGGCTGCGTCGGCGCAGCCCGATCACGATCATGTCGGCCGACACCTCCTCGGCGACGGCGATGAGGTCCTCCGCGGGCTCCAGGCCCTGGACGAGCTGCCGGACCTCGTGCTCGAGGCCCTCGGCGTCGAGCCGGGTGCCGACCTCGTCCAGCTCCTTCTCCCAGCGCGCCGCGTCGTCCTCGTCGAAGCGCCGCCCGCCGCGATGGGAGTTGACGACGACGAGCCGGGTGCTCCGCAGCCGGCACTCCCGGGCCGCCTGGCGCAGGGCCGCGCGCCCCTCCGCCGTCGGCACGTACCCCACGACGACTGCCATCGCGATCCTCCTCCTCGACGCCCGCGGGCCGACGCTACCCGACCGCCCGCGGTCGCGGCGTCGCGAGTGATCCGCCCGGCCTCCCCCGGCGCCCGGGCCTAGCCTGAGGAGGTGGCGCGGTCGGACGGCAACGGGTGGGTGCGCTGCCGGTGCGGGCAGCGCCACTGGGGGCTGTTCGGGGCCGCCGGGCTGGTCCTGCTGCGCCGGCGCGGCGACGTCGTCGAGGTGCTGCTCCAGCTGAGGTCCTCGTGGACGCACCAGGGCGGCACGTGGGGGGTTCCGGGAGGCGCGCGGGACAGTCACGAGGACGTCGTCACGGCCGCCCTGCGTGAGGCGGAGGAGGAGGTCGGCGTCGAGCCGGGGCACGTCGACGTCGTCGGCACGGTGGTGGGCGCCGATCACGGCGACTGGCGCTACACCTACGTCATCGGGTGGGCCGACGACGCCGTCCGAGCGCGCGCGCGCAGCGACGAGAGCGACGAGGTCCGGTGGGTGCCGCTGGACGAGGTGGAGGAGCTCCGGCTGCATCCCGCGCTGGCGGCCGCGTGGCCGGAGCTGCGCGCCCGGCTCCCGACGGCCGAGGCCGCCTGAGCCGGGCCGGCGCTCGCGAGCGGACGCTCAGGAGGAGGCGAGGAGCTCGCCGAGGACCTCCGCGACGGCTCCGGTCTCGATGAGGAAGCCGTCGTGGCCGTACGGCGAGCCGATGACGCGCAGCGGCAGCGTGTCCGGGATGCCCTCGGCGATCTCGCGGTTCAGCGGCACGGGATAGAGCCGGTCGGAGTCGATGGCCGCGACGGCGGTGCGCGCGGAGACCCGGCTCAGGGCGGCGGCGGTGCCGCCACGACCCCGGCCGACGTCGTGGGAGTTCATGGCCTCGGTGAGGACGACATAGCTGTTGGCGTCGAAGCGCCGCACGAGCTTGTCGGCCTGGTGGTCCAGGTAGGACTCGACCGCGAACCGGCCGCGGCCGGCCAGCGGCTGCTCGTTGGGCTGCGCCTTGCGCCCGAACCTGAGGTTGAGCTCCGGTTCCGAGCGGTAGGTGGCGTGGGCGATGCGCCGGGCGACGCCGAGACCCGCGTGCGGGCCCGCCCCGGGAGGTGCGTCGTAGTAGTCGCCGCCGCGGTAGTGGTGGTCGGCGCGGATGGCCGCGAGCTGACCCGCGCACCACGCGATCTGGTCGCCCGTGGCGTAGGGCGTGGACGCGAGGACGAGCAGCCGCTCGACCTGCGACGGGCGGCTCACGGCCCACTCCAGCGCGCGCATGCCGCCCATCGAGCCGCCGACGACGAGCCCCCAGCGGTCGATGCCGAGCTCGGCGGCGAGGCGCTCCTCGACGGCGACCTGGTCCCGGACCGTGACGTACGGGAAGCGGCTCCCCCACGGCCGCCCGTCCGGCGCGTCCGACGCCGGTCCGGTCGTCCCCTGGCAGCCGCCGAGCACGTTGGAGGCCACGACGAACCAGCGGTCGGTGTCGAGCGCCAGGCCGGGGCCGATCAGGCCGTTCCACCAGCCCGCGGTCGGGTGGCCCGGCCCCGCGTCCCCCACGACGTGGCTGTCGCCGGTGAGGGCGTGCTCCACGAGGACCGCGTTGTCCCGCGCCGGGGACAGCCGCCCCCACGTCTCGTACGCGACGCGGACGGCCGGCAGCGCCCCGCCGGCCTCGAGCCGGACCGGGCCGACGTCGGCGAACCTGCGCCGGCCCGGGTGGTCCCCCTCCCGCCACGCCCCGGTGACCGGCGGCGTTGCGGGAGCGGGAGCGGCAGGAGTGGGCAGGGCGGGCTGCGCGCTCATCCGGCCCGCCTCGACGCGACCTGCCTCCACGTCCGGCGCACTCAGTCGGCCTTGGCGGCGGCGAACCCGGCCTCGAGGTCGGCGAGGATGTCGTCGATGTGCTCGATCCCGACCGCGAGCCGGACCAGGCCGGGTGTCACGCCGGTCGCCAGCTGCTCCTCGGGGGACAGCTGGCTGTGCGTGGTCGAGGCGGGGTGGATGACGAGGCTGCGGACGTCGCCGATGTTCGCGACGTGGCTGTGCAGCTCCAGCGCCTCCACGAAGCGCTGCCCGGCCTCGAGGCCGCCGGCGATCTCGAAGGCGAGCACGGCGCCGGCGCCCCGCGGCGCGTACTTGCGCGCGTTCTCGCGCCAGGGGCTGCTGTC
>DASQJO010000090.1:0-3666 GCA_035630955.1 Kineosporiaceae bacterium | reverse complement strand
TTCGTCTTCGACACCGGGCCCAGCCTGCTCACGCTGCCCGCCGTCTACCGCGACCTGTTCCTCGCCACGGGTGCTCCGCTGGAGGCCGAGGTCCCCCTCGAACCGGTCGACCCCGTCTGCGCCTACCGGTTCGCCGACGGCACACGCATGACGATGCCGAACGGCCCCCGCAGCGCGATCGCGCGAGCCTGGGACGACGCCCTCGGCGCGGGCGCCGGCGCGGACTGGAGCGCGTTCCTGGGCCGGGCGGACGCGATCTGGGACGCCACCCGGGGGACCTTCCTCGAAGCCCCGCTCGACGGCACCCGGACGCTGCTCGCGCAGGCCCGGCGGCTGCGGGACCTGCGCACGGTCGCCCCGTGGCTCTCGCTGCGTGACCTCGGCCGGCGCTACCTGCACCACCAGCACCAGCGGACCTTCCTCGACCGCTACGCGACCTACACCGGCTCCGACCCCCGGCGAGCACCCGCCGCCCTCGCCACCGTGCCGTACGTCGAGCAGACCTTCGGCGCCTGGTACGTCCCCGGCGGCCTGCGCAGGCTCGGCGACGCCGTGCACGCCCGGGCGGTCGAGCGAGGTGCGAGGACCCGGGTCGGCGCCCGCGTCGACGAGATCCTCCTCGACGCGTCGGGCCGCGCCGCAGGCGTCCGGCTCGCGGACGGCGAGCGGCTGCCCGCCGACGTCGTCGTCGCGAACGTGGACGCCGCGCGTGTCTACCGCGACCTGCTCCCGGCGTCGGCCGCGGCGTCCGCGCTGCGCGCGCTCCGCCGGGCCGAGCCCTCGCTGTCCGGGTTCGTGCTCCTGCTCGCGCTGCGCGGCCGGACGCCGGGGCTCGCGCACCACACCGTGCTCTTCCCAGCGGACTACGACGACGAGTTCGACTCGGTGTTCGGCACCGGCCCGCACCGTCGCGGCGGGCCCCGGCCCGTGCCCGACCCGACCGTCTACGTCAGCGCCCCGGACGACCCGGCGCTGCGACCCGACGACGACTCCGAGGCGTGGTTCGTGCTGGTGAACGCGCCGCGCCACGTGCCGGCCGGCTCGCCTGCGGATGCCGGCGGACTCTGGGCGCGAGGCGTCGACTGGGATGCCGCCGGGTTGCGCGACGGGTATGCGGACCGCGTCCTCGAGGTCCTCGCGGAGCGCGGCCTCGACGTCCGAGACCGCGTGCTCTGGCGGGAGATCCGCACACCCGCGGACCTCGAGCGGGACACGGGCAGCGTCGGGGGATCGATCTACGGCACGAGCAGCAACGGCGTCCGGGCGGCGTTCCTGCGGCCGGCGAACCGGTCGCCGGTGCCGGGGCTGTTCCTCGTGGGCGGCTCGTCGCACCCCGGGGGCGGCATCCCGCTCGTCGGTCTCTCGGCGGCGATCGTGGCCGAGCTCATCGGGCGCGCCTGAGAGCGTTCGTCAGTCATCAGGGGCGCCGGCGGCGTCGGAAGGCGGCGACGCGCTCGCGGTTCTGACAGGTGACGGAGCAGAACCGGCGCCGCGCACCCGGTGAGGTGTCGACGAACACGTCGCAGCAGCCGCGGGCGTCGCAGGTGCCGAGCCGCTCGGGATCGCGCGTGACGAGCTCGGCCCGCAGGGCCACGGCGGCGGATGCGAGCAGCGCCTGGCCAGGATCGTCGACCTGCCAGGCCGCCTCGAGACCGCTGCCACTGGCGGTCATCACGGGGCGTACCCGTGTCTGTGCCAGCAAGGCCGAGACGAGGAGGGCCCTGGCCGCCGGATCCGGCTCGGCGAACACCGGGTGCACCAGGTCGGCGACCCGTTCGAGCTCGTCGTCGGACACGCCGGCGATCACCGGCGGGAGCTCGGTCCCGGTGCCCAGCTCGGCCGTCGAGGCACGCGGCCGGCCCGCGGCCCGCTCCCGGGGCACGCTCCCCCAGCCGTTGACGAGATCGACCAGCAACGGCATCGGCAGTTCACGCACGACGTCCACGATGGGTCCAGTGTAACGCTCTTTCGTGCCTTCTCGCGTTGCACCGTCTGGCGAGGTCGGTAACGTCTGAAATGGGTTTATCACGTTACCGACGAGTGGAGGCACGATGGCGACGACGAGGACGACGAGGACGACGGCCGGCACCGGCCCACGCGCGTGGGCGAGCCTCGCCGTGCTGGTCCTGCCCTGCCTGCTCGTCTCCATGGACGGGCACGTCCTCAACCTCGCCCTCCCGCAGCTCTCGGCGCAGCTGAGGCCGTCGGCGCCGGAGCTGCTGTGGATCGTCGACGGCTACGTCTTCTGCGTCGCCGGAACGCTCCTCGTCATGGGCGCGCTCGCGGACCGCGTCGGCCGCCGGCGGCTGCTGCTCGTGGGAGCGGCGGCGTTCGCGGCGGCCTCGACGGCGGCGGCGTTCGCCACGAGCCCCGCCGTCCTCGTGGCCGCACGCGCCGCACAGGGCGTCGCAGGTGCCACGCTCATGCCGTCGACGCTCGCTCTGATCCACGAGATCTTCGCCGACGCCCGTCGCCGCCGGATCGCCCTCGGGGTCTGGGCGGGGGCCTTCGCCGTCGGCGGCGTCGTCGCCCCCGCCGTGGCGGGCGTGCTGCTCGAGCGCTTCTGGTGGGGATCGGTGTTCCTGCTCGCGCTGCCGGCCATGGCGCTGCTTCTGGTGCTCGGCCCCGTCCTGCTGCCGGAGTCCCGCGCGGACCGGCCGCCGGCCGCCGACGTCGGCAGTGCTGCCCTCGCCCTTGCCGGCGTGCTCGCCGCGGTGTTCGGCGTCAAGCAGATCGCCGCCGGGCACCCCGGTCCCGTCGCGTTCGCGGCGGTGGCCGTCGGCGTCGTCCTCTGCCTGGCGTTCGTCCGGCGCCAGCACCGCAGCCCCGCACCGTGGATCGACCCCGCGTCGCTGCGCCGGCCTCTGTTCGCCGTCCCGCTCGCGACGAACGCCCTGGGCTTCTTCGTGCTCTACGGGACGTCGTTCTTCCTCACCCAGTACCTGCAGCTCGGGCTCGGTCTGGGTCCGCTCGAGGCCGGGCTGTGGACGGTGCCGTCGTCGCTCGGATGGCTGCTCGGTTCGTCGCTGGGGCCCTCGCTGGGTGAGCGGCTCGGCCCGCGCGCCGCCCTGGCCGGTGGGCTGCTCGTCGCCGCCGCCGGTGTCGGCGTTCTCGCGCTGCTGGGCCCGGTGCTGGGGCTGGCCGGCGTCGTCGCCGGCTCCGTGATCTTCTCGATCGGGCTGGCGCCGGCGTACCTGCTCGCGACCGGGTTCGGGATCGCGGCCGCCCGGGCGGACCAGGCCGGCGCGGCCTCGGGCCTGCTGGAGACCTCGGCCGAGCTCGGTGGAGCGCTCGGGATCGCGCTGCTGGGCAGTCTCGGCGGCGCGGTGTACCGGCTCGGGATCGGTGAGGTGGCCGGTGACGAGGCGCGCGAGAGCCTCGCCGGCGCCCTCTCCGTCGCCTCCGGGCTGCCCGAACCCCTCGCGGGGCAGCTGGCGGCGCAGGCCCGGTCGGCGTTCGTCGACGGGTTCCGGATCGCCGAGGTCGCGGGCGCCGTCCTGCTCGTGACGCTGTCAGCGGCGCTGGTCGTGCTCCTGCGCGACCGGGCCGACGGCGGCACGGAGCCGACGACGCACGACGACGAGGAGCTGGACGAGGCCGACGAGCCCCAGCGTGGCCCAGGCCGCGGTGCCGGCGCTCGCCCAGGCCTGGGCGGACGCCGGGTAG
>DASQJO010000089.1:0-4450 GCA_035630955.1 Kineosporiaceae bacterium | reverse complement strand
GTGGACTCGATCGAGCACGGGTTCCAGCTGGACGCCGACGTCGTGCGAACGATGGCGGACCACGGTGTCGCCATGGTCTCCACGCTGGCCGTGCTGGAGTCCTGGCGGTCGTTCGGCCGCACCACGACACTCCCCCGCTTCGCAGACCCGGCGGGCCGCTCCCGGGTGGCGGCACGTCGGGAGTGGGCCCACGAGAGCGTGCGACTGGCCGCCCGCGCCGGCGTGCTTCTCGCCGCCGGCACCGACTTCGGCGGTGGCTCGCTGAGGGCCAACCAGCTGGCCTGGGAGGTGCAGTGCCTGGTCGAGGCCGGACTTCAACCCTGGCAGGCGCTCGCCGCTGCCACCCGTAACGGTGGCGCCCTTCTCCAGGAGCAGGACGCGGGCGTCATCCGCGAGGGCGGTCCCGCGGACTTCTTCCTCGTGCACGGGGATCCGCTGTCGGATCCCGCTGCTCTCTGGCGAGTATGGCTCGTGGCGTGACTCGCCGACGTCGAGCGTCACGCATCCCGGTGGGCCACGTCGTCGACGACGATCACAGCCCTGGTCACGGACTACCGCCCAGCCGGCTCAGCAGCTGATCCCTGCTGATCCCGCGCCGCAGTGCCCAGGTCTGAAGCCGCTCGAGGTCGACAGGATCCGGCAGCTCCCGGGCGGCGGCATCGGCCACCTCGGGCAGGCCCGCCCGGTGCAACAACTCGACCAGCTCCTGCCGGGTGTACTCCATGGAGGCGCTCCCTCTCGTCCCACCGCTCCTGCAGCGCACGGCGCATCGCTGTCGAGGGGTGCGGCGGCGACGCTACCGCCCCGGCGGGCGGACGGGCGATGCTCCGGCGCGGGCCGGATGTCGATCGGGCTCGTCGCCGCTCGTCATGTCGATGACACGCTCGACGGAGTTCGGCAGGAGGCGACCATGGTGAACGGACTCCGAGTCCTCCTCGACGGGCTGGGCTTCCCGGAGTCGACGAGGTGGCACGACGGCCGCGTCTGGCTCTGCAACTGGGGCAGCGGGGAGGTTCTCGCCGTGACGACGGCCGGGGATTCCTCGGTCGCGGCCCGCCTGGCGCCGCGGACGCTGCCCTTCAGCGTCGACTGGCTCCCCGACGGACGCCTGCTCGTGGTCGACGGCCCCCGGCGGCTGCTCCTTCGTCAGGAGCGACCCGGCGCCGGTTTGGACGTCGTCGCGGACCTGTCGGGTCTCGGGCCGGCGCCGCTGAACGAGCTCGTCGTCGGCGAGGCCGGGAACGCCTACGTCAACGGCGGCTCCGGCGTCGTCGTCCTCGTCCGGCCCGACGGGAGCGCGGAGCAGGTCGCCGACGGTCTGCGGTGGCCCAACGGGATGGCGCTGATCGACGAGGGCCGGACGCTGGTGGTCGCCGACTTCCACGCGGAGGAGCTGGTCGGCTACGACGTCCGCCCGGACGGCTCGCTCTCCGACCGGCGCGTCTGGGCCGCCCTCGACCATGCACCGGACGGCATCTGCGCGGATGCCGAGGGAGCGCTCTGGGTCGCGAGCGTCCCCGGCCGGGGCTGTACCCGGGTGCGCGAGGGCGGCGACGTCCTCGAGGTGATCGGCGTGGACCGGGGCTGCTTCGCGTGCATGCTCGGCGGCGAGGACGGCCGGACGCTGTTCATCGCCGCGGCCCGATGGCGCGGCATGGAGACCGCCATGGCGGAGGGACCGGGCCTGACGGGGCAGCTGCTCGCAGCGCCGCATCGGCCCGCCGCGCACGCCGGTCACCCCTGATCGCGGCCCCCCGGCCTGGACGTCCAGACCGGATCGGCTCCCTCGAGCCATTCGGTGTCGAACCGTCCGGCGCCGTGGATGGCGGTCACCCGCAGTTCGCCGTCCCCGGTGTTCGTGAAGCCGTGGGCCTCGCCGGGCGGACTGACGACGACGGAACCACCGGTCACCTCGAACGTCTCCGAGCCGATCCGGAAGGTCGCCGTCCCGGACTCCACGATGAACACCTCGGCGTAGGGGTGGCGGTGGAGCCGCGGCCCCATGCCGGGCCGGGAGTGGACGAGGATCACCGAGAAGGGCACGTCCTGGTGATCGGCACCGACGAACTCGTGCGAGTGCGACTCGTGCGGAAGGTCGTCGAAGCTGATGAGTTCGGCCATCCGATGTCCTCCCGAGATCCCCGTGCCCGAACCGTCCCCGTGATCTTATTGGGCAGCTTATGGCGATATTGACCATCACGTCGAAGCCTCGTAGCGTGGTTGATCCGGGACGAGGGGTGAGGCCTATGAACGTGCAGAAGGCCGTCGAGATCACCGCGGTGATGCTCATGCCCACCGCCGCGGTCGGGGCCCTCGTGTACGGCTGGACGGCGTTCGCCCGGATCCGCAGGTTCCGGCTCGAGCGACGGGCCCGCATCCATCCGCTCGCGTCGCGCGCCCCGATCGAGGTCGAGGCCGCCCGGCTGCGCCGGATGCTCCAGCGCCGGGAGGAGCTGCTCGCGTCGGCGGGCAGCGCGACGCGGACGCACCTCGTGGCGCTCGAGAGCGCCATCGCGGACAGTGCGTCCGACCTCGCGGACGCCGTCGGCGTCGAACGGCCGCAGCACCTGCCGTCCTCGGCCCTGCCGGAGGGAGAGCTCCCCGCGCTCCTCGGCCGGCTCGCGGACGCCGGCATCGTGCTGCCGCCCACGTCGCTGCGTTCCTGACCCGCCCCTCCACTCGACACCGCGCCGCCCGGCGTGCTCGTCCCGGTCCCGTCCCCGACCGGCGAGCCCGGGCTCCGCTGCCGCTCGCCCGCAACCCGTCCGGACCGTCCTGAGGGAGGCCCTGGTGAGGCCACGTTCGCACAGCTCGACGAGGAGGCGGCGCCGCGCGGGCGTCCTGCTGGCGCTGTCCGGCCTGGCGGCCGGCGCGCTGACGGCGTGCGGCGGCAGCGGCACGTCCTCCACCTCGGGGACGCCGACGCTCAACTGGTACATCAACCCGAACAGCAGCGGCAGCCTGCAGCAGATCGCGGACCACTGCGTCCAGCAGGCGAAGGGCGCCTACAAGATCAACATCAACGTGCTGCCGTCGACGGCGGACGGGCAGCGGGAGCAGATCGTGCGCCGACTGGCCGCCGGCGACACGTCGATGGACGTCATCATGATCGATCCGCCCTACATGCCCGAGGCGGCGAACGCGGGTTGGCTGCTGGCCTTCACCGAGGAGCAGAAGGCGGAACTCCTCAAGGACGTCTTCCCGACGACCGTGCCCAGCGCCACGTGGCACGGCAAGCTCTACGGCGCCCCCATGATCGCCAACACACAGCTGCTCTGGTACAAGAAGTCCGTCGCCCAGAAGGCGGGTGTCGATCCGACGTCGCCGACCTTCACCTGGGACCAGATGATCGACGCCGCCGTGAAGACAGGCACCACGGTCGAGGAGCAGGGCAAGCGCTACGAGGGCTACATGGTGTGGGTCAACGCGATGGTGCTCGGTGCCGGCGGCACGATCCTCGACAAGACCGACCTCGGCCGCGACGCGGTGGTGGCCAGCGGCTCACCGGCCGCGCAGCGCGCCGTCCAGGTCATCCACAAGCTCGCGACGTCCCCCGCCGCGGACCCCTCGCTCTCCACGGCGGACGAGGAGATCGGCCGCCACGCCTTCCAGACCGCCAAGGGCGGTTTCCTGCTGAACTGGCCGTACGTCTACGCGGCGATGCAGGCGGACGTGAAAGCCGGCAGCCTGTCGAAGGCCGTGTTCGACGACGTCGGCTGGGCGCCCTATCCCCGGGTGGACGCCGACAAGCCGGCCAAGCCGCCGCTCGGCGGGATCAACGTGGGCATCAGCACGTACAGCACGCACAAGCAGCAGGCCTACGACTTCGTGAAGTGCCTCGTCTCCCCCGAGAGCGAGAAGATCCAGCTGCTCGTCAACGGCGACCCCGAGGCGAACTCCACCGTCTACGACGACCCCGAGGTGAAGAAGGCCATCCCGATGGCCGACCTCGTCAAGGCCTCGATCGCCAATGCCGGCCCGCGGCCCGTCTCGCCGTTCTACGGCGACGTCTCGGGTTCCATCCAGCGGGTGTGGCACGAACCGAGCCAGGTCGGCGTCGGAACGGCGGCGGCCTCCGCCGCGCTCATCAGTTCCGTGCTCCACGACCAGGCCCTGCTATGAGATCCCGATACGCGGCCGGCGCCCGCCCGGCACCGAGGAGGCACCTGTGACCGCCGTCCAGGAACGGGCCGGCACCGCGCTCGCTCCCCCCGCACGCCCCGCGCTCACCGACCGCGCCCGTCACGAACGGCGCCTGGGCTGGATCCTCTCGGCCCCCGCCGTGATCGTCATGCTCTTCGTGACGGCGTACCCGATGCTCAACGCGCTCTACCTGTCGCTGTTCGAGTACCGGCTCACCGACCCGAACAACCAGAGGTTCGTCGGCCTCAGCAACTACTGGATCGTCCTCAAGGACCCGATCTGGTGGCAGGACGTCGGGACGACCGCC
>DASQJO010000088.1:0-8108 GCA_035630955.1 Kineosporiaceae bacterium | reverse complement strand
GCCGACGCTCTCGAAGTCCAGCGGGGTGTCGAGGTGCTCGGCGGTGAACAGCGGGGTCGAGGAGCCTCCCGGCGTCCAGAACTTGAGCTCGTGACCGGCGCGCATCCCGCCGGCCATGTCCAGCAGCTCGCGCAGTGTGATGCCGAGCGGTGCCTCGTACTGGCCGGGCTCGGTCACGTGCCCCGAGAGAGAGAAGAGGCCGTAGCCGGCCGACTTCGGCGTCCCCATCGACGTGAACCACTCGGCACCGTTCTCGACGATCGACGGCACGCTCGCGATCGACTCGACGTTGTTGACCACGGTCGGCCGGGCGTAGAGACCGGCGACCGCGGGGAACGGCGGCTTCAGCCGGGGCTGGCCGCGGCGGCCCTCGAGCGAGTCGAGCAGTGCCGTCTCCTCGCCGCAGATGTACGCGCCGGCACCGGCGTGGACGACGATGTCGAGGTCGAAGCCCGAGCCGAGGATGTCGGTGCCGACGAAGCCGGCGGCCCGGGCCTCCTCCACCGCCGCGAGCAGCCGGCGGTACACGTGCAGGACCTCGCCCCGGACGTAGATGAAGGCCTTGTTGCAGCCGATCGCGAAGCTGGTGATGATCACGCCCTCGATGAGCACCTGCGGGGTCGCCATCATGAGCGGGACGTCCTTGCAGGTGCCCGGCTCGGACTCGTCCGCGTTGACGACGAGGTAGCGCGGGCCGCCGTCCGGCTTGGGCAGGAAGCTCCACTTGAGACCGGTCGGGAAGCCGGCGCCGCCGCGACCGCGCAGGCCGGAGTCCTTGACCATGGTGATGAGGTCGGCCGGCGCCATGGCCAGGGCCGTGCGCAGCGCCTCGTAGCCGCCGTCGCGCTGGTAGGCGGCGAGGGTCCAGGCCTGGTCGGCGTCCCAGCTGCGGGACAGGACCGGGGTCAGCGTCGTCATCGTTCGCTCTCGTCCTCGCTCAGTTCTCGGTCCCGGCGGCGCCGTCGCCGGTGGAGGGGCCGGCGTCCTTCTCGGGGGCGTCGCCGGGGAGTGTCGCGCTCTGCGGGTCGCGCGGACGCGGCGTGGTCGCCCGTCCGCTGTCGGCGGGGGAGTCCGTGGCGTCCGCCGGCGGCTTGCCCGCGGTCGTACCGCCGCGGTCGCTGTCCGGGGCGGCCGCCCCGGCGTCATGGGCGCTCGTCACGCCCTCGCGCGCCGTGCTCTCGGCGCTGCCCGTCACGGGTCCGAGCTGGTCGGCGGACGCCGCATCGCCCCGGGCGCGGCCCTCGGGCGCCTGCCAGCCGCGCTCCTTGGCCAGCAGGGTGCCGCGCAGGGTCGCCGGACCCGCCGCGACGCCCTCGTCCGCGCGACCGTCGGGGAACCCGGCGAGGACCCGCGACATCTGCCGGAAGCTGCAGACGCTCGTCGCGCCACGGGTCGGCGCGACCTCCTCGCCGGCGCGCAGCCGGTCGGTGAGGTCGCGCGCGGTGGCGGGAGTCTGGTTGTCGAAGAACTCCCAGTTGACCATGACGACGGGCGCGTAGTCGCAGGCCGCGTTGCACTCGATGCGCTCGAGCGTGATCGCGCCGTCCGCGGTCGTCTCGTCGTGGCCCACGCCGAGGTGCTCCTCGAGCGCGCGGAAGATCTCGTCACCGCCGAGCACCGCGCACAGCGTGTTGATGCAGACCCCGACCGTGTACGTGCCGTTCGGGTGGCGCTTGTACATGGTGTAGAAGGTCGCCACCGCCGCCACCTCGGCCGTGGTCAGGCCGAGCTGCTGGGCGCAGAACGCGATGCCGTCGGGGCTGACGAACCCCTCCTCGCTCTGCACGAGGTGCAGCATCGGCAGCAGCGCCGACCGCGACTGGGGATAGCGGGCGATGATGTCCGCGGCGTCGGCCTCGAGCCGGGCGCGGGTCACGTCGTCGGTGAGGAGAGGCATCAGCGGTCGACTCCACCCATCACGGGGTCGAGCGAGGCCACTGCGGCGATGACGTCGGCGACCTGGCCGCCCTCGCACATCGCCGCCACGGCCTGCAGGTTGACGAAGGACGGGTCCCGGAAGTGCGCGCGGTAGGGGCGCGTCCCGCCGTCGGAGACGAGGTGCGCCGCGAGCTCGCCGCGCGGGGACTCGACCGCCGAGTAGACCTGGCCGGCGGGGACCCGGATGCCCTCGGTGACGAGCTTGAAGTGGTGGATCAGGGCCTCCATGGACTGGCCCATGATCTCCCGGATGTGCTCCAGGCTGTTGCCCATGCCGTCGCCGCCGATGGCCAGCTGCGCGGGCCAGGCGATCTTGCGGTCCTCGACCATGACCGGGCCGGGGGCCATGTCGCGCAGCCGCTCGATGCACTGCTCGACGATCCGCAGCGACTGGCGCATCTCCTCGATGCGGATCCGCAGGCGGCCGTAGGCGTCGCAGGTGTCCCACGTGACGACGTCGAACTCGTAGTCCTCGTAGCCGCAGTACGGCTGGGACACCCGCAGGTCGTGCGGCAGCCCGGTGGCCCGCAGCACGGGGCCGGTGAGTCCGAGGGCCATGCACCCGCTGAGATCCAGGTAGCCGACGTCGACGAGCCGGCTGCGGACCACCGGGTTCTCGTTCGACAGCTTCTCGACGTCGGAGATGTCCTGGTACATCGCGGGGAGCTCGTCGACGATCATGTCGAGCGCGCCGGGCGGGATGTCCTGGGCGAGGCCGCCCGGGCGGATGTAGGCGTGGTTCATGCGCAGGCCGGTGACGAGCTCGAGCAGCTTGAGGACCCGCTCGCGCAGCCGGAACCCGACCGTCATGACGGTGAGGGCGCCGATCTCCATGCCGCCGGTGGCGAGGGCGACGATGTGCGAGCCGACGCGGTTGAGCTCCATCATCATCACGCGGATGACGTTCACCCGCTCCGGCAGCTGGTCGGAGATGCCGAGCAGCTTCTCGATGCCGAGGCAGTACGCGACCTCCTGGTACAGCGGCGACAGGTAGTCCATCCGCGTGCACAGCGTCACGCCCTGCACCCAGGTGCGGTACTCCATCGTCTTCTCGATGCCGGTGTGCAGATAGCCGATGCCGCACCGGGCCTCGGTCACCGTCTCGCCGTCGATCTCGAGGATGAGCCGGAGCACGCCGTGCGTCGACGGGTGCTGCGGACCCATGTTGACGACGATCCGCTCCTCGCCGAGCTCGGCGGCCTCCTCGGCGATCTCGTCCCAGTCGCCGCCGCTGGAGGTGAAGACCCGGCCCTCGGCCGGGACGTCGTCCGGGAGGCCGTAGGGGTCGGCGTCGTCCGTCGAGCCGGGGATGCCGCTCGTGGGCGGGACGTCGACGTCCTCGGCGGACGCCGGGTCGCCCCGGCCGTCGGCGCCGGTCGACGGCCGCTGGCGCGGGTCGTCGACGGTGCGCGGGTTCAGGGTGGAGTCGGTCATCAGTTGTACGACCTCCGGATGTCGGGCGGGTGGATGACCGCGCCCTTGTACTCCACGTCGATGCCACCGAGCGGGTAGTCCTTGCGCTGCGGGTGGCCGGGCCAGTCGTCGGGCATCTCGATGCGGGTGAGCGCCGGGTGGCCGTCGAAGACGATGCCGAAGAAGTCCCAGGTCTCCCGCTCGTGCCAGTCCGCCGTGGGGTAGATCTCGACGACCGAGGGGATGTGCGGGTCGGCGTCCGGAGCGGTGACCTCCAGCCGGACCCGGCGGTTGTGAGTGATCGAGAGCAGGTGGTAGACCGCGTGCAGCTCGCGGCCGGTGTCGTTCGGGAAGTGCACGCCGCTCACCCCGGAGAGGAGCTCGAACCGCAGGTCGGGGTCGTCCCGGAAGGCGCGGCAGGCGTCGACGATCGCGTCCCGCCGGACGTAGAAGGTGATCTCGTCCCGGTCGACGACGACCTTCTCGACGGCCTCGTCGAAGGTCCGCCCGCTGCGCGCGAGCGCGCCGGTGAAGGCGTCGGCGAGGGCGTCGAACGGGCCGCCGAACGGCCGCTCGGACGGCGCCGGCATGGCGATCGTCCGGACGAGACCGTCGTACCCGCTGGTGTCGCCGGTGTCCTCCTGGCCGAACATGCCGCGCCGGACGTCGACGACCTCCGCCTCCGCCGCCGTCGTGGCCGGAACGTTGCCGATCGTGTCCTTGTCGGGCGAGGCCTCGTCGGGGCGAGGGGTCTCGCCGTCCCTCATGTCGGTCACCGGAGCAGACCCTTCATGCGGGACGTCGGGATCGCCTCGAGCGCGGCCTGCTCGGCGGCCTGGGCCGCCTTGACCCGGTTCGAGCCCAGCGGCATGTGCTGGATCTCCTCGTGCAGCGTGAGGATCGCGTTGATGAGCATCTCCGGCCGCGGCGGGCAGCCGGGCAGGTAGATGTCGACCGGGACGATGTGGTCGACGCCCTGGACGATGGCGTAGTTGTTGAACATCCCGCCGGACGACGCGCAGACACCCATGGCGAGCACCCACTTCGGCTCGACCATCTGGTCGTAGATCTGCCGGAGGACGGGCGCCATCTTCTGGCTCACCCGGCCGGCCACGATCATCAGGTCGGCCTGGCGCGGCGAGGCGCGGAAGACCTCCATGCCGAAGCGCGCGAGGTCGTACTTGGGGCCGCCCGTCGTCATCATCTCGATCGCGCAGCACGCCAGGCCGAACGTCGCCGGCCACAGCGAGCTCTTGCGCATGTATCCGGCGACGGACTCGACCGTCGTCAGCAGGAAGCCGCTCGGCAGCTTCTCCTCGATACCCATGTCAGGCCCTTCCGAAGGTTCTCGTCAGCCGCGCAGCCCCGTCAGTCCCACTCGAGGCCGCCGCGACGCCACACGTAGGCGTAGGCGACGAAGACCGTGAGGATGAACAGCACCATCTCGACGAGACCGAAGAGCTTCAGCTGGTCGAACGCCACGGCGTAGGGGATGAGGAACACGCTCTCGATGTCGAAGACGATGAAGAGCATCGCCACCAGGTAGTACTTGACGGGGAACCGGCCCCCGCCGGCGGCGTGCGGCGTGGGCTCGATGCCGCACTCGTAGGCGTCGAGCTTCGCGCGGTTGTAGCGCTTCGGGCCGGCCAGCGCGCCGGCGCCGATGGAGAACATCGCGAACCCCGCCGAGATCGCTCCCAGGACGAGGATCGGTACGTAGGGGTTCACGCCCTCACCCTTCAGTTCTCGCCGACCGGCGGGGGCCGGCCCGACACTCCTCGACGACTTCTCGTTCTCGCGACCCGGCAGCGACCTTGCGACCGCGGCCCATCCTAGGGTGCGGCCTCCGCCGCTCCGGGCGGGGTGCGGGGCGTGCGTCCCGAGCCCCTGCCGGACTCCCTCGGACCCGCGGATCTGCAGGTCGTCGGGCTTCTCCATGTGCGCTTGTGAAGCTTTTCACGAGCGCTTGCTCAGAGGATATCCCTCGGCAGCCGCTGTGCCTTCCCGAAGGCCACGCAGGCTTTCCGCCGGGCGCCGGACGCCCCGGTCAGGCGCGGACGGCGCGGTGCAGGGCCACGATCCCGCCGGAGAGGTTGCGGTACTCCACGTCGGTCCAGCCGGCGCCGGAGATCCGGCGGGCGAGGCCGCGCTGGTCCGGCCACGCCCGGATCGACTCGGCCAGGTAGACGTAGGAGTCCGGGGACGACGACACCCGGCGCGCGACGGCGGGCAGCGCCCGCATCAGGTAGCCGGTGTAGACGGTCCGGAACGGCGCCCACGTCGGGTGCGAGAACTCGCAGACGACCATCCGCCCGCCGTGCCGGGTCACGCGCCGCATCTCGGCGAGCGCCGCGTCGACGTCGCCGACGTTCCGCAGCCCGAACGAGATGGTCACCGCGTCGAAGGCGCCGTCCGCGAACGGCAGCCGGGTCGCGTCACCCGCGACGAACGCGAGGTCCGCGCGCCGTCGGCGTCCGACGTGCAGCATGCCCAGCGAGAAGTCGCAGGGCACCGCGAGCACACCGGCGTCCGCGAAGGGCTCGGTGGACGTCCCGGTGCCCGCGGCGAGGTCGAGCAGGCGCTCGCCGGCGCGCACGTCGAGGGCCTCGACGACGGCGCGGCGCCAGCGCCGGTCCTGACCCAGCGACAGCACGTCGTTGGTCCGGTCGTACTTGGCCGCCACCTCGTCGAACATCGCGGCGACCTCGTGCGGACGCTTCTCCAGGCTCGCGCGCGGCATGTGGCCATCGTCGCAGCAGCCCGCAGCGCGGTGCCCCGCAGGATCGACTTAGGCTGTGATCGATGTCCACCGTGATTCGGGAGGCTCCGGCCGGCTCGCCCCTGGTGGCCCGGACCGTCCCGCTGGCGGACCCCGGGCCACTTCTGGCGCTTCTCCCCCGCGACGGGGCCCTGGCGTGGCTGCGGCGCGGCGAGGGCATCGTCGGCTGGGGCAGTGCGAGGACCATCACGACCTCCGGCCCCGACCGGTTCGCCGACGCCGAGCGCGCGTGGACCCGGCTCACCCGATATGCCGTGGTCCGCGACGAGGTCGGCCTGCCCGGCACCGGACCCGTGGCGTTCGGCTCGTTCGCGTTCTCGCCACGCTCGCCCGCCGGCGGCGTGCTCGTCGTCCCCGAGGTCGTGGTCGGCCACCGCGCCGGACGCTGGTGGGTCACCACCGTCGACGTCGGCGCCGTGCTCCCCCGCAGCCACCGCCCGCGCCGGCAGACCGCCCCGGTACCGCCCGGGGACGTCGTCTTCGCGGACGGCGCTCGCTCGGGCCCGGACTGGGAGGGCGTCGTCGCGGCCGCCATCGGGCGCATCGGGCAGGGGGCTCTGGAGAAGGTCGTGCTCGCGCGCGATCTGGAGGCGATCGCGGCGCAGCCGGTCGACCCGCGCTGGCTGCTGACCCGGCTCGCGGACCGCTACCCCGGCTGCTGGACCTTCAGCGTCGACGGCCTCGTCGGCGCGACGCCGGAGATGCTGGTCCGCCGCGAGAAGGGGCTGGTCACCTCGCGGGTGCTGGCGGGCACGATCCGGCGGACCGGGGACGACGCCCGCGACATCGCGCTCGCCGCCCGGCTGGCCCACTCGAGCAAGGACCTCGAGGAGCACGAGTACGCGGTCCGCTCGGTCGCGCAGGCGCTCGCGCCGCACTGTTCGTCGACGAACGTGCCCGACTCCCCGTTCGTGCTGCACCTGGCCAACGTGATGCACCTGGCCACCGACGTGACCGCCGTCCTCGCCGACGGCAGCTCGAGCCTGCGGCTCGCCGCCGCGCTGCACCCGTCGGCCGCCGTGTGCGGGACGCCGACGGCGTCCGCCGCGGCCCTCATCGACGAGCTCGAGAGCATGGACCGGGACCGGTACGCCGGTCCCGTCGGCTGGATGGACGCCGAGGGCGACGGCGAGTGGGGCATCGCGCTGCGCTGCGCGCGCCTCGACGCCGACGACCCGCGGCGGGCCCGGCTGTTCGCCGGCTGCGGCATCGTGGCCGGCTCCGATCCGGCCGCCGAGCTGTCCGAGTCCGACGCCAAGCTCGTCCCGATGCGGGACGCCCTCAGCTCCTGACGAGTTCTGTCTGACGCAGGTCGGCCAGGGTCCGGCAGCCGACGAGGCCGAGGGTGAGGTCCAGCTCGGCGACGAGGTTGCGGAGCACCGCCTCGACGCCGGCCCGCCCGGCGAGCGCGAGCCCGTAGACGTACGGGCGGCCGACGAGGACGGCGTCCGCGCCGAGTGCCAGCGCGATCAGGGCGTCCGCGCCGCTGCGGATTCCGCTGTCGAACAGCACCGGGATGCGGCCCGCGACCTCCGCCGCGATCGGCGGCAGCGCGTCGAGCGAGGCGATCGCCCCGTCGACCTGCCGTCCGCCGTGGTTGGACACGACGATCGCGTCGACCCCGTGTTCGAGCGCGAGCCGCGCGTCGTGCGGGTGCTGCAGGCCCTTGAGGACGATCGGCAGCGACGTCCGCACCCGGAGCGACGCGAGGTCCGTCCAGGTCAGCGACGGGTTGGAGAAGACGTCGAGGAACGTCTGCACCGCCGCTCGCGGCAGCGGCGAGCGCAGGTTCTCGCGGCGGCCGCCGGGGTGGTGACGGGCGAGCGAGAGCAGTGTCGCCACGGCGGCGGGCCCGGGTCGCGGCGGCGGGCCCAGCGGATCGGCGCCCGCGGGAGCGGAGGCGGCACGGTCCCGCACCCGGGCCTGGAAGACCGGGTCGCTGGTGTACTGCGCGAGGCCCTCGCCGCGCGCGAACGGC
>DASQJO010000087.1:0-1718 GCA_035630955.1 Kineosporiaceae bacterium | reverse complement strand
GCCGGTCTTCACTCCTGATCGCAGTTCGCCCAGAGTAATCGAATAGTTACTGAAAGTTGCTCGTTCCGTGTCGCCGGTGCTGGTGCGCGGTCCGCGCCGTAGTGCAGAATGAGCCCCGCAACAGCATCACCGTTGGCGCCGAGCGCAGTCCGACCGTGCCCGCTGTCGTGATCGAGATCGTTGGGGAAGACGCATCTCGCATCGTCGACAGGAGGGTCCAGATGGCCGGTACAACCACGCGCGGCGTCCTTTACGTGCACTCCGCGCCGCGCGCGCTGTGCCCGCACATCGAGTGGGCGGCGGGGGGCGTGCTCGGCGTCCGCCTGTCCATGGACTGGATCCCCCAGCCCGCGGCGCCGGGGATGTTCCGTGCCGAGCTCTCGTGGCAGGCGGAGCAGGGCACGGGAGCGCGGCTGACGTCGTCCCTGCGGGGATGGGCGCACCTGCGTTACGAGGTGACGGAGGAGCCGAGCAGCGGCGTCGACGGCGCCCGGTGGAGCCACACGCCGGAGCTCGGGATCTTCCACGCCGTCACGGACGTGCACGGCAACGTCGTCGTCCCCGAGAACCGGGTGCGGGCCGCGATGGAGGTCGGGCTGCTCGACCCCGAGCGGCTCGTCACCGAGCTCGACCTCGCCCTAGGGCGCGCCTGGGACGACGAGCTCGAGCCCTTCCGGCACGCCGGTGACGGCGCGCCGGTCCGCTGGCTGCACCGCGTGGGCTGAGCCCGCGACCTGACCTCCTGCCGGAGCGGGTCGCTGACCAGGCCCGCTCCACCACGACACGTGAGGGGCGCCCCGGCTCGGCCGGGACGCCCCTCACGTGCGTCGGTCGCACCCGCCGGAGAGCGGTCAGGCGTTGCGGAACGCCAGGACGACGTTGTGGCCGCCGAAGCCGAAGGCGTTGTTCAGGGCGACGACGTCGCCGCTCGGCAGCTGCCGCGGATCCTTGCGGACGACGTCGAGCGTGACCTCGGGGTCGAGCTCGTCGACGTTGATCGTCGGCGGCGCCACCCGGTCGCGGACGGCGAGGATCGTGAACGCCGCCTCGAGCGCGCCGGCGGCGCCGAGCAGGTGCCCGGTCATCGACTTGGTCGCGGAGACCGCGACGTGGTCGGTCGCCTCGCCGAGCGCCTCCCGGATCGCGCGCGCCTCCGCGACGTCACCGGCCGGCGTGGAGGTCGCGTGCGCGTTGAGGTGGACGACGTCGTCGGCGGAGAAGTCGCCGGAGGAGACCGTCGTCCGCATCGCGCGGATGACGCCGGCGCCGGTCGGGTCCGGCGCGGCGATGTGGTGCGCGTCCGAGGTCAGGCCGACGGAGACCAGCTCGGCGTAGATCGTGGCGCCGCGGGCGCGGGCGTGCTCCTCGCTCTCGAGGACGGCGAGCGCCGCACCTTCGCCGAGCACGAAGCCGTCGCGGCCCGCGTCGTACGGCCGGGACGCCAGCTCCGGCGCGTCGTTGCGGGTGGAGAGCGCCTGCATCGCCGCGAAGCCGGCGATGGGCAGCGGGTGGATCGCGGCCTCGGTGCCGCCGGCGAGGACGACGTCGGCACGGCCCGACCGGATCATCTCGAACCCGTAGGCCATGGCCTCGGCACCGGAGGCGCAGGCGGAGACGGGGGTGTGGACGCCGGCCTTGGCGCCGATCTCGATGCCGATCGCGGCGGCCGGCCCGTTCGGCATGAGCATGGGCACCGTGAGCGGGAAGATCCGCCGCGA
>DASQJO010000086.1:0-2761 GCA_035630955.1 Kineosporiaceae bacterium | reverse complement strand
GACGGGGTCCCGGAGACCGCGAAGGGTGCGGCCGCCGGCGGCGGGGTAGGCGATGTCCGCTCGGGCTGGGACCGTCATGTCTCGATGATGGCAGCGCGGCAGGGCTCCGTCGACGGCTGACGCTCCCATGTCCGCCCCATCCGGGGCTTGACGCGGCAACCGTCCGGAGGTGAGGTGGGGGGCATGAGCCTCCTCCTCAGCGACGCCCTCCGCCGGCAGCTCGGCGAGCTGCGCCACGAGCCCACCGCCAAGTGGGTCCGCGCCCTCGTCGGCGGGCACACGGTCGCCGACTCCACCCGCCCGGTCCTGGTCTGGGAGCCGCGCCGCTTCGTCCCGTCCTACGCGGTTCCGCTGGAGGACCTGAGGGGCGAGCTCGTGCCGGTCGCCGCCGAGGGCAGCGACGGTCACCTCCTCCTGCATCCCGGCATCCCCTTCTCGCGGCACTCCACGCCGGGGGAGTCCTTCACGATCCGGACGCCGGAGCGCGACCTCGGCTCCGCCGCGTTCCGGCCGGCCGACCCCGACCTCGCCGATCTCGTCGTCCTCGACTTCGCCGCCTTCGACACCTGGTACGAGGAGGACGAGGTCATCCGCGGACATCCGCGCGACCCGTACCACCGGGTCGACGTCCGGCGGAGCAGCCGGCACGTGCGCATCGAGCTCGACGGCCAGGTGCTGGCCGACAGTCACCGGCCGACGCTGGTCTTCGAGACGAACCTGCGCACGCGCTACTACCTGCCCCGCGAGGACGTGAAGGTCGAGCTCGAGCCGAGCGACACCACGACGATCTGCGCGTACAAGGGCGAGGCGAGCTACTGGTCGGTCGCCGGCCACGACGACCTGGTCTGGGGCTACGAGCATCCGCTCCCGGACGCCGCCGGCCTGGCCGGCCTCGTCGCCTTCTACGACGAGAAGGTCGAGGTCACCGTCGACCACGCCGCCACCGCCACCCCGTGAGGTCTGCTAGAAGAAGAAGTCGGCGCGAGGTGGGTCGACGACGACGGGCGGCGGGTGGCGCCGTCTCCGGACGACGTCCACCGCGCGGCCGAGCAGCCGGCCCCGGACGCCGGGGACGCCGGCGCCGAGCCGGGTGAACTCGCGGGCGCGCGGACCGAGGGGCACGTCGCGCGGCAGCGACGCCGCCGAGACGAGCCAGCCCGGCAGCGCGAGCAGGCGCAGGACGCCGGCCAGCCGCTCGGACTCGATCATGCTGTCGGCGTCGAGCTCCTCGGCGAGCAGCTCCTCGAGCTCGTCGGCGGCCTCGGGCACCCCGAGGGCGTCCGCGAACGCCGCGGCGTGCTCACTGCCCATCGGCATCGGCAGGACGGCCTCGTCGTCCACCCCGTGCGACGGGTCGCTGACGTATCGGCCCACCTCGTCGGCGCCGCTCCAGACGACGAGCACGAGCTGCCGGTCGCCGAGCACGCGGACGGCGACCACGGGCGCGTCGAACTGTCGCGCGATCTCGGCGCCGAGCTCGAGCAGCCCCCGGCGGCCGCCCGCGACCGCGGTGCCGGCCCGCGTGGGCACGGCGACCGCCCAGTCGTCGTCGTCCGGGGCCACCCACCCGCTGAAGCGGACCGTCCGCAGCGCGGCGAGGAACCGGTCGCGCTCGCCCGGCGCCCGCACGGCGAGTGCGCCGTACGTGTAGCCCGACGGGCCGCCGACGGTCCCGGACGGCACGCCCCACGGCAGGGCCACCCCGCTCAGCCCGCCGTTCCGGACGACCGGGCGAGGACGCCGCCGCGCGGGGCGAGCTCGACGCGCAGCCGGCCCTCGCCGGCCGGCAGGTCGCGGACCGCGAAGGCGTCGCGCCCGCCGCCGTCGGCGACGACCCTCCAGCCGGCGTCCGACGGGAGGGCGAGGTCGAGCGTCCGGGACCCGTCGGTGCCGTTGATCCCACCGATCCACCAGCCGCCTCCGGCGCGACGGGCCACGACGGCGCAGCGCCCCGGCTCGCCCACGAGGAACCGGGTCTCGTCCCAGACGACGGGCACGCGGCGCAGCTCCTCGGCCACCTCGGGCCGGACGCCGCGGTACGAGGCGGCGGAGTCGGCGAGGTGCAGCAGCCCCGACTCGAAGACGACGGCGAGCGCGAGCTCGTGCGCGTTCGTCGTCCGGTGCGGGTGCGCGACGTCGCCGAAGGTCACCGGCGTGTAGTCCATCGGCCCGACGGCATTGCGCGTGAACGGCAGGATCGTGTTGTGCCGCGCGGCGATCGCGGGGAAGTCCTCCTGGAAGATGTACGACTCCGCGCCGCGGACGGCCTCCATGGTCAGCAGGTGCGGCCACGTCCGTGACCAGCCGCGCGGGATCGTGCACCCGTGGACGTTCACCATGATCCGGTGCTCGGCGGCGTCCTCCAGGATGCCGAGGTAGCGCGCGATCGAGTCCTGCTTGTCGCTCTGGAAGAAGTCCACCTTGACGCCGGCGACACCCCAGTCGGCGAGCTTCGCGAACTCGCGCCGGCGGACGCCGGGCTCGTGCATGCGGTCGCGCGGCTGCTCCGTCACCTCGTTGTGCGGTCCGCCGGAGTTGTACCAGAGCCACAGGCGGACGCCGCGCTCGGCGGCATGGGCGACGAGCGCGCGTATGTCGTCCTCGCCGTGCACGTTCCAGTTGGCGTCGACGAGCGAGTACTCCCAGCCGAACTCCGCCGCGAGGTCGGCGTAGTCGCGCAGCCGCGCCAGGTCGCGCGGGCTGTCGTTCTCCGACCACCAGCTCCACGACACCCGCCCCGGGACCACCCACCCGTCGTCGT
>DASQJO010000085.1:0-3183 GCA_035630955.1 Kineosporiaceae bacterium | reverse complement strand
CGACGTCGGGCAGCCGGCCCGCGGCCTCGAGGATCTGCGCCCTGGCCTCGTCGCCGATCACCCGGTGGAAGTGGCGCACCAGCGTCGGGAACGGGTGCGGGCCGGCGACCGTGCCGATGAGGTAGTGCGTGCGGTCGACGTTCGTCACCCAGTCGCGCATGGCCTCGTTCATGGCGTCCTTGAGCGTGCGCGAGCCGCTCGCGACCGGGACGACCTCGGCGCCGAGCAGGCGCATCCGGGCGACGTTGAGGGCCTGCCGGCGGGTGTCCTCCTCGCCCATGTAGACCACGCACTCCAGGCCCATCAGGGCGGCCGCGGTGGCGCTGGCGACGCCGTGCTGCCCGGCGCCGGTCTCGGCGATGATCCGCGGCTTGCCCATGCGGACCGTGAGCAACGCCTGCCCGAGCACGTTGTTGATCTTGTGCGAGCCCGTGTGGTTGAGGTCCTCACGCTTGAGCAGGATGCGGGCGCCGCCCGCGTGCTCGGCGAACCGGGCCGCCTCGGTGAGGATGCTGGGCCGGCCCGTGTAGGTGCGGTGCAGCTCGGCCAGCCGCTCCACGAACTCCGGGTCGTCCTTCGCGCGGGCGTACTCCGCCTCGAGCTCGTCGAGCGCCGCGACGAGGGCCTCCGGCACGTAGCGGCCGCCGAAGCGCCCGAAGTAGGGGCCGGAGGCGTCGGCGAGCGGGTGGGCCGGGGTGGTGGCGGTCACTTGCGCACCGCTCGCAGCGCGGGGTGGGCCCCCGCCGCGACGAGGTCGGCGACCGCGGCACGCGGGTCCTTGCCCGTCACGAGGCTCTCGCCGACGAGCACGGCGTCCGCGCCCGCCCGGGCGAACTCGAGCACGTCGTGCGGTCCTCGGACGCCGGACTCGGCGATCGTGACGATCCCGGACGGGACGAGCGGGGCGACCCGCGCGAACACCGCCCGGTCGACCTCCAGGGTGCGCAGGTCGCGGCAGTTGACGCCGATGACGCGGGCCCCGGCGTCCACCGCACGAGCCACCTCGTCGGCGTCGTGCACCTCGACGAGGGCGGTCATGCCGAGCGAGTGCACCCGCTCGACGAGCGACACCAGCGCCTGCTGCTCCAGCGCGGCCACGATGAGCAGGACGGCGTCCGCGCCGTGCGCCCGCGCCTCCCAGACCTGGTAGCTGGTGACGACGAAGTCCTTGCGCAGCACCGGGACGTCGACGGCGGCCCGGACCGCGGCCAGGTCGGCCAGGCTGCCGCCGAAGCGGCGCGGCTCGGTCAGGACGCTGATGATCGTGGCGCCGCCGGACTCGTAGTCCGAGGCGAGCCCGGCCGGGTCGGCGATCGCGGCGAGCGCACCCTTGCTCGGGCTGGAGCGCTTCACCTCGGCGACGACCTTGACGGTGTCACCGTCGCGCAGGGCGGCCTCGGCGGGCATCGCCGAGGGGCGGCGCTCCGCGAGCGCCTGGAGTTCGGCGAGCTCCGTACGGGCCTGGCGCTCGACGAGGTCCTCCCGGACGCCGGCAAGGATGTCGTCGAGGACAGTCACAGATCTCCCCTGTCGGCGGCGATGACAACGACCCGATGGTACCTATCGGGTGGTGACGCTCCGAATCGCGTCGGAGCCGCGTCAACGGTTCCGCGTCGCCGCATCCCCCCGGCGCAGGTCAGTGGCTCGGCTTTCCCGAGACGCCGAACCCCATCGCGGAGAGCACCTTGCCGGCGACGGCCCCGAGGACGACGATCACGGCGCCGACGACGAAGAGCCACACCGTGGTGATGACGACGGCGATCGCCATGACCAGCACGCCGAACACGATGATGCCGACCGCCGTCCAGGAGGCGACGCTCTGGCCGTGGGCGTCGTGCTGCCCCGCGACGTGCTGGGTGCCGGCGGCCTGCCCCGACGGCTCCTGCCGCTGCTGCGTGCTCTGCACGGCGTGCGCGCCCCCGCGCTGACCCTGCGTGCTCTCCGCCATCGTGCTCCTCCCGGTCCGTGCCGTCGGCCGAATTCTGTCAGGTTCCCGGGCCTCGGCCCGCCATCGGCGCTCGCGTCAGCCGGTGGGGTCCTCGCCCCGGCTCAGCGCGTCCCAGGCGGCCACCGGGTCGTCGCCGCCGTCGCCGGTGCTCTCGGGGCGGCGGACGGCGGCGGTGCCGGTCTCGAAGCGGCGGCCCGGCACCGGCCAGCTCCCGGCCCGGACGGCGGCGACCAGGCCGCCGGCGACGGTGACGACGCCGCCGACCAGCGCCAGCCACACCCAGGCGGACGGCGAGGCGGCATCCGGCAGCGGTCCCGCCCGGCCGGTCGCCCCGGCGACGGCGGGCGCGGCGGCTCCGCGCGGGTCGGCCAGCACGGCCACGACGGAGGCGACGATGCCGGCGCCGGCGAGGGCGGCGAGGATCCCGGCGATCCGCGCGACGAGCCGCCCGCCGATGAGCAGGACGACGGCGGCCGCGGCCCCGACGATCGCGAGGGCGGCCACCGTCGGCGCGGCCTGCGAACCGCTCGCCGTCAGGCTCACGACACCCGGCACGCCGGTGACCCGCTGGGTCACCCAGGTGCGCGTCGCGGCCAGCAGCGCGAGAGCCGCGCCGGCGAGGACGACGGCGGCCGCGAGCAGGCGCTCGCGCCGGGCGGGTCTCACGGCGAGCGCAGCGTCGAGGCCGTGGCGACCGCCCGCAGCACCGCCGCGGCCTTGCTGCGGCACTCCTCGTCCTCGCGGACGGGATCGGAGTCGGCGACGATGCCCGCGCCGGCCTGCACGTAGGCGGTGCCCCCGCGGAGCAGGGCGGTGCGGATGGCGATGGCCATGTCGAGGTCGCCGGCCACGTCGAAGTACCCGACGACGCCGCCGTAGACCCCGCGCCGGGTCGGCTCCAGCTTGTCGATGATCTCCATGGCGCGCGGTTTCGGGGCTCCCGAGAGCGTCCCCGCCGGGAAGGTCGCCTGGAGCACGTCGAAGGCGACCCGGCCTGCCGCGAGGTCGCCCTCGACGGTCGAGACCAGGTGCATGACGTGGCTGTACCGCTCCACGGCCATGAACTCGACGACCTCCACGGACCCCGGCACGCAGACCCGGCCGAGGTCGTTGCGGGCGAGGTCGACGAGCATGATGTGCTCCGCCCGCTCCTTCTCGTCGGCGAGCAGCTCCTCGGCGAGGGCGGCGTCCTCGGCGGCGGTGGCCCCCCGCGGCCGGGTGCCGGCGATGGGGTG
>DASQJO010000084.1:0-16741 GCA_035630955.1 Kineosporiaceae bacterium | reverse complement strand
TCCGAGCGGATGATCACGATGAGGGCACACACGTGGCGGACACCAGGTGCGGGTCAGGCGCCCCAGCCGGCCTGCTGGCCGCCGACACGTTCGGCGGCGATGCGCTCCTGATAGCCGGAGGCCTTGTACGCGGCGACGGGGTCCGTCGGCAGCCCGCGCTCCTCGCGGAGGTCGGCCAGCAGCGCGCGGACGTCGGTGGCGTAGGCGTCCATGAGAATGCCGTTCGCGCCCAGCACGTCGCCGGACTGCTGCGCCGCTCGCAGCGCCTCCGTGTCCACGATCAGCGCCTTCGCCGTCGCCTCGAGGACGTTCATCACGGATCGGATCTGGCCCTGGATCTTCGGTTCGATGTTGTGGCACTGGTCGAGCATGAAGTTCACCCCGGACGCCGGCAGATGCGCGCCCTGCGAGACGATCTCGTGCATGATCCGGAACAGCTGGAACGGATCGGCGGCACCGACCATGAGGTCGTCGTCGGCGTAGAACCGGGAATTGAAGTCGAAGGCCCCGAGCCGGCCCTGCCGCAGCAGCATCATGACGATGAACTCGATGTTCGTGTTCGGTGCGTGGTGACCCGTGTCGAGCACCACGGTCGCCCGCTCCCCCAGCGCGAGGCAGTGCAGCAGCGACGTGCCCCAGTCGGGGATGTCCGTGGCGTAGAAGTACGGCTCGAAGAACTTGTACTCCAGCAGCAGCCGGTGGTCGTCGTCCATCGCCGCGTAGATCTGCTGCAGGGAGTCCGCGAGCCGCTCCTGCCTATTGCGCAGGCTGTCCTGCCCCGGATAGTTGAGCCCGTCGGGCAGCCACAGCTTGAGATCGGTGGAGCCCGTCTGCCGCATGATCTCCACGCACTCCACGTGATGGGCCACGGCCTTCGCGCGGACGGCGGGGTCGGGGTGCGTCAGCGAACCGAGCATGTAGTCGTCGTCCTGGAACAGGTTCGCGTTGATCGCACCGATCCGGACGCCGAGATCCTCGGCGTGCCGGGCGAGCTTGCTGAAGTCGCTCACCAGGTCCCACGGGATGTGCAGGGACACTCGGGGTGTCACGCCCGTGTACCTGTGCACCTGGGCCGCGTCCGCGATCTTCTCGAACGGGTCGCGCGGGACGCCGGGCTGGGGGAAGACCTTGAATCGCGTGCCCGAATTGCCGAAGGCCCAGCTGGGCAGCTCGATGGTGAACTCGTCCAGGCCCTCGCGGACCCTGTCCCGGGCAGCGGCAGAGACCCTCCCCGGCTCGGGAGCCGTGCCTGCGGTCATCGGGGTACTCCTCTCGGCGGTTCTCCGCCGTTCGTGACGGGGTGGTGACGCCCTTCTCCGGCTCGCGGCTCAGCCCTTGACCGCACCCGCCGTCATGCCCGACACGATCTTCCGGTTGAAGAAGATGAACATGATCAGCGGCGGGACCGTGACGAGCACGATGTTCATGAACAACAGGTTGTACTGCGTACTGAACTGACTCAAGAAGTTGTAGAGCGTCAGCTGGACGGTGGCGTTCTCGTCACCGGGCAGGAAGTACAGCGGATTGACGAAGTCGTTGAAGATCGCCACGGACTGCGTGAGGATCACGGTGATGATCACCGGGCGCAGCAGCGGGAAGATGACCCGGAAGAACAGGGTCAGGCCCGAGGCCCCGTCGATGATGGCCGCCTCGTCCAGTTCCCGCGGGATAGCCGCCACGAAGGCCCGGAAGAGCAGCACGGAGAACGACAGCCCGAAGGCGACCTCGACGAGGATCAGTCCGGGAAGGGACTTGAAGATCCCGAGGTTCTGCAGGACCCAGATCGTCGGCACGATGGCCGGCGGGATGATGAGGCCGGAGAGCACGAGCAGGTTGGCCACGGTCGCCAGCCTGCCCGGGCGGCGCTGGATGACGAACCCGACCATCGCGCCGAGGACGACGAGGATCGCCACCGAGACGACCGTCAGGACGATGCTGTTCTTGAACGCCGTGACCAGCATGTAGTCGCGGGCCGAGAACACGTCCTTGAGGTTCTGGACGACGGGCCAGCTGGTGGGCCAGGCGAAGCTGAGGTCGGACGACTGGTCCTCGCTCTTCACGGCGGTGAGGAACATGAAGAGGAACGGGATGACGAAGAAGACGATCCCGACCGCGAGCGCGAGGACCTCCACGACGAGCCGGCGGCTGCCCCTCACAGGTCCACCTCCTTGGAGCTCATCCAGCGGAACAGGGGGTAGACGATCAGGGTCACGAAGACGAAGAGCACGACATTGCCGGCCGTGGCCAGGCCGAAGAAGCCCGCCTGGTACTCCTTGTAGATGACCGAGGCGATGACGTCGCTGCTGAAGCCCGGACCGCCGCCGGTCATCGTCCAGATGAGGTCGAACGAGCGCAGGCCGCCGATGAACGACAGCAGGATGACGCTGAAGGTCGCCGGCCTGCTGAGCGGGAGGGTGATGTTCCAGAACTTGTGCCACGCGCCCCCGCCGTCGACGTCCACCGCCTCGTAGTAGTCGTGGGGGATCGAGAGCACGCCCGCGATGTAGATGACGGTGGCGAGTCCGACGCCCTTCCAGACGTCCACGAGCGCGACGGAGATGAGCGCCGTCTGCGGTGACCCGAGCCAGTCCTGGCCGCCGAGGCCGACGTACCGGAGCACGGTGTCGACGATGCCGGTGTCCGGTGCCAGCAGGACGCCGAAGGTGATCCCGACGGCGACGGTGCTCACGAGCACCGGGAAGAAGACGAGGGAGCGGAGCAGGCCGCGGATGCGGATGCTCGACGTGAGGAGCACCGCGAACAGCAGTCCCAGGACGACCTTGAGGCCGCTGGTGATCAGCGCGTAGACGACGGTGTGCCAGAGGCCGGTGCGCAGCGCCTGCTCCGAGAAGAACTGGCGGAAGTTGTCCAGACCGATGAACCTCGCGTCGAACAGCGTCCATCGGGTCAGGGCGAACCAGAACGACATCACCGTCGGCACGATGAAGATGACGAGGTAGATGACCCCCGCCGGGACGTAGAACCAGTGGCTGTACGTGCGGGCGACCATGCTGCGCCCGCCGGTCGCCCGCAGCTGCCGCCGGCCGGACCGGCCGGGCTCCGCGTCACCGCGGAGCCCGACCGTCCCTGGGCTGGTCGGCCGGGACTCGGTCACCATCCGGGCAGGCCCAACTGCTTGGCTTCCTTCGTCACGTCGGCGTCGTACTGGGCGGCGCCCTGCTGCGGCGAGGTCTGGCCGGTGCCCACGGCGACGGTGATCTGCTCCAGGGAGGGGCCCTTCACCGGCGAGAGGAACTCGAGCGCGGGCGCGACGTTCTTGGAGTCGATGTACTTCTGGATGTCCTGCGCGACGGGCGGGGCGTCGGCCGGCAGCGTGGATCCCTTGATCAGGTACGGGCCGGTCGGGGCGCTGCCCTGGCTGTAGGCGTCGGTGCCCGCGGGGGACGCCATGAAGGCGAGGAACTTCTTGGCCAGTGCCTGGTTCTTGCTGGTCTTCGAGATGTACGCCGCGCCCGGCTCCCAGATCGTGGCTCCCGCCTTGGCGGCGTCGTCGCCGGGGATGCCGAAGAACCCGATCTTCTGCTGCTGGTCCTTCGGCAGGGTGCCGACGGGGAAGGTCAGCATGGGGTACTGGGCGCCCTTGCCGGTGCCCAGCAGCTTCATGCCCTGGACCAGGGACGCGGAGCCGTAGTTCGAGTTGACGTAGCCCTTGGACTGCACCTCGGCCAGCTTCTGGAAGCCCTTCACCGCGGCCGGGTCGGTGGCGTACTTGACCTTGTTCGCCGTGTAGTCCTTGGCGAAGTCCGGGTTCGCGACCTGGACGTTGTAGAAGTCGGCCAGGACGAAGAGTTGCGACGTCCAGGTGTCCGGCGCCTTGAACGTCTCGATGACCGGGGTGATCCCGGCGGCCTTGATCTTCTCGTTGTTCGCCTCGAACTCCGCCCAGGTCTTGGGGATCTGCAGCCCGAGCTTGGAGTAGACGTCCTTGTTGTAGAGGATGCCGCCACCCATCGCCGTGCCCTGCGGGACGCCGTACACCTTGCCGCCCTGGGTCACGGAGGGGAGGAACGACTCGTCGACGTTCTGCATGACCGGGTCACCGGTGAGGTCGACCATGGTCTGCGACGGGTTCAGCGCCTGGAGCAGCGACCCGGAGTTGTACCAGAAGACGTCCTCCATCTCGCCGGTGGACAGCTTGGTC
The DNA here is from genome assembly GCA_035630955.1 of Kineosporiaceae bacterium. Classification (GTDB taxonomy): domain Bacteria; phylum Actinomycetota; class Actinomycetes; order Actinomycetales; family Kineosporiaceae; genus DATKNA01. The sequence continues at coordinate 12,579 of DASQJO010000084.1, read as the reverse complement.
TTCACCAGGTTGTCGCCCTGCGTGCCGCCGGGCCGGGTCTGGGTCTTGACCGTGACGCCGGGGTTGGCCTTCTCGAACGCGCTCACCACGGCCTTGGCCGCCGAGACGGTCGCCTCGGCGTTGTCCGTCAGCAGCGTGAGGGTGCCGCCGCTGCCGTTGCCACCGCCCGCGGCGCTGCTGGAGGCGGACGCGCCGCCGAGCCCGGAACTGCAGGCGGTCATGGTCACCAGAGCGCCTACCGCGACGCCGGCCGTCGCCAGCCTCAGACCAGCGATCTTCATCGAAACCTCCAGGAGCCGGTGATGGAATCCGGATTTGAGACGTTTCACTGATCCGGGTTGCGGAGAGCCTAGGATCCGGGTAACGGAGGCGTCAAGAGGGGATGTGGAAAGGTTTCGAATAGATGTCCGACCGCACTCCAGGCAGGTCAGAGCTGGACGACCGCGGTCGGAGCAGGCAGCGCGAGGTGTGGCTGGGCGCTTGACAGCGAGCCCTTATAACGGTTCAGTGACGTCGTCCGACGACACCTCACCGACGGTGGAGGAACAGGTGTCGGCGGGTCCGAGCGACACTCATCAGCGAAGGCGGCCGACGTGACCCTCCTGCCCCAGACGATCTCCGACGCCGGCACGACGGTCACCTCCCTCACCGTGCGGCCGTCCCCCGACGGGCTGGCCGGTCGCGCCTCACTCAGGGTGGACTGGGCGGTGGCCTCGACGACCGCCACGCGACAGCTCGGCTACGAGCTGCAGGCGTCGCCTTCGTCCGCATTCGATCAGAATGTCGCCTCCTCGGGGCCGACGGAAGACCGCGGACAGCTCGACGTCCCCGTTCCCGGCGAACCACTGCGCAGTCGCGAGCTGCGCCACCTGCGCGTGCGGGTCGCCACCGGGCACGGCTGGTCCGGCTGGAGCGCGCCGACCTCGGTCGAGGCCGGCCTGCTCGAGCCCGGCGACTGGAACGCCGTGGCCGTGACCCTGCCCGACGACCCCGGTGCACGGGCGCAGGCCCCCGCACCGCTGTTGCGCACGTCGTTCACCCTGCCCGCCGCACCCGTGCGCGCCCGGCTGCACGTGACGTCGCTCGGCGACCACGAGGTGCGGATCAACGGCCGGCGCGTCGGCGACCACCTGCTCGACCCGGGCTGGACCTCGTACCGGAACCGGCTGCTCGTCGTGGTCCACGACGTCACCGACCTGCTCGCGGAGGGCGACAACGTGCTGGCCGGCGTCCTCGCCGACGGCTGGTACCGCGGGCGGATCGGCTGGGACCCCGACGACGACCGGGGCCGGTACGGCCGGCAGCTCGGCCTGCTCGCCCAGCTGGAGGTCGACCTCGCCGACGGCCGCACGGTCGTGGTGGCGACCGACGGGAGCTGGCGCGCCTCGACCGGCGAGATCGTCGCCGCCGACCACTACGACGGGTCCTCGATCGACCTCCGGCTGCGTCAGGACGGCTGGGACCGGCCCGGCTTCGACGACAGCGCGTGGACGCCGGTCGCCGTCGTCCCGCTCGACCTGAGCATCCTCGAGCCCCAGGTCGCGCCGCCCGTCCGCGTGGTCGAGACGCTGCGCCCGCAGCCACTGCCCGGGGCGGCGGCCGAGGGCTCGACGCTCCTGGACGCCGGCCAGAACGTCGCGGGGTTCGTCCGCCTCGTCGTCCGGGGGCGGGAGGGCGAGACCGTCACCGTCCGGCACGCCGAGGTGCTCGAGCCCGACGGGAGCCTGCACACCCGCTCCCTGCGGACCGCGCGGGCGACCGACAGCTACGTGCTCGCCGACGACGCGGTCGTGACGCTCGAGCCGGCCTTCACCTTCCACGGATTCCGCTACGCGGAGGTCGTCACGGACGCGGAGATCCTCGACGCCGAGGTGCTCGCGATCAGCAGCGACACGCCCGTGCGAGGGCGGTTCACGTGCTCGGACGCCGACCTCACCCGCTTCCACGAGAACGTCCGCTGGTCGCAGCGCGACAACTTCGTCTCGGTGCCGACCGACTGCCCGCAGCGGGACGAACGGCTCGGCTGGACCGGCGACGCCCAGGCCTTCGCGCCCACGGCGTGCACGCTCTTCGACTCCCGTGCCTTCTGGACGAGCTGGCTGGTCGACCTCGCGCACGACCAGGCCGCGGACGGCGGCGTGCCCAGCGTGGTCCCGAACGTCCTCGGCGACGGCGAGTTCGCCCTCGGGCGGGCCGGCTGGGCGGACGCGGCCACCATCGTGCCGTGGTCGGTGCACGTCGCCTTCGCCGACCGCGAGGCGCTGGGGCGCCAGCTTCCGAGCATGAAGGCGCACGTGGGCTACCTGCAGGCCCGGCGCCACGACGACGGGTTGCTGGGCGGGGAGTTCCAGTTCGGCGACTGGCTCGACCCGGACGCGCCCGCCGGGCGCGCCCACGAGGCGAAGGCCTCCTCCGACTACCTCGCCAACGCGTTCCTGGCGCACAGCGCACGCCTCGTGGCCCGCGCCGGCGCCGTGCTGGGGGACGCCGAGGCCGACCGCTACGAGCGACTCGCCGACGAGATCGCCCGACTGACCTGGGCCCGGTGGGGCGAGCACGCGGTGACCACCCAGACCGGTGCCGCCGTCGCGATCGAGCTCGGCATCGCTCCCGAGGACGAGCACGAGGAGATCGGCGCGGCGCTGGCCCGCCTGGTCCGGAACGCCGACGGCAGGATCGCCACCGGCTTCCTCGGCACACCCCTGGTCCTGCCGGCGCTCACCCGCACCGGGCACCTCGCCGAGGCGTACCTCATGCTCCTGCGTCGCGAGCTGCCGTCCTGGCTGTACCAGGTCACGCGGGGCGCGACGACGGTGTGGGAACGCTGGGACGCGATCCGCGCCGACGGCTCGATCCACGACGGGCGCCTCGTGCTCCCCGACCACGAGAGTCAGATGCTCTCGTTCAACCACTACGCCTACGGCGCCGTGGTCGACTGGGTGTACCGGACCGTCGCGGGCATCGCCCCGGACGCCGACGTGCCCGGCTACCAGCACGTGATCCTCGCCCCGAGGCCGGTGGACGGGATCGACCACGTCGCCGCGTCGGTCGAGACGGCACTCGGCCGCGTGTCCGTGGAGTGGTCCGTCGACACCGACGGCACGTTCTCGGCCCGGTACTCCCTGCCCTTCGGCGTCACCGCGACCTTCGAGCCGCCCGCCACCGAGGGATCCGCGGCGCGGATCGACGGTCGCGAGGTCACCGGATCCGTCACCATGGATGCAGGGGAGCACGATGTCCAGGTGACGGCCGCCCGGGTCGTGAGTCCCGCCGTTCCCAGCCTCCCGTGACGGCGCCCCCGCGGCGTCACGAGCGGGCGCCGGTCGAGAGGAGCATGGAGCAGGCGATGGCCCCGTCGGGCATCAAGGACGTCGCCGTCCGCGCCGGCGTCTCGGTGGGAACGGTGAGCAACGTGCTCAACCGCCCGCACATGGTGAGCGACACCACGCGGCAACGCGTGCTCGACGCGATCGCCGCACTCGGGTTCGTCCGCAACGAGTCGGCGCGGCACCTGCGCAACGGTCTGAGCCGGACCCTCGCCTACGTCCTGCTCGACCCCCGGAACCCGTTCTTCACCGACGTCGCACGCGGGGCCGAGGACGCCGCCCGTGAGGCCGGGCTCGCGCTCTTCCTGTGCAACAGCGAGGAGGACCCGGCCCGGGAGGCCGAGTACCTCGACGTCCTGCTGGAGCAGCGGGTGCGCGGAGTCCTCATCACCCCGGTCGAGCACAGTGCCGACCGGCTCCGCACGATGACCCAGCTCGGCGTCCCCGTCGTCCTGCTCGACCGCTTGGCGAGCGACCCCAGCGCCTGGTGCAGCGTCTCCGTCGACGACGTCGAGGGAGGCGACCTCGCGGTCACGCACCTGCTCGAGCTCGGGCATACCCGCATCGCCTACGTCGGCGGCCCGCACTCGATCGTCCAGGTCGAGGACCGGCATCTGGGCGCGCTGCGGGCCTACGCCACCGCCGGCGTCGGGGACGACCAGCTGGTGGTCCTCGAGACCGCGGCCCTGACCGTCGCGGAGGGACGCCGTGCCGGGGAGCGCCTGCTCGGCCTCCCGGCGCGGCGGCGCCCGACCGCCGCGTTCTGCGCGAACGACCTGCTCGCCATCGGCTTCCTCCAACAGATGATCCAGCAGGGCGTCGGCGTCCCCGACGAGATGGCGATCGTGGGCTACGACGACATCGACTTCGCCTCCGCCGCCGCCGTCCCGCTGACGTCGGTGAGCCAGCCGCGGTACGAGCTCGGCCGGCGCGCGTGCGAGCTGCTGCTCGCGGAGGCGGACGCGAGCCGGCCCGGTGCGCCGGACCACGTGCACGAGCAGGTGCAGTTCATCCCCGAGCTGGTCGTCCGGGCCTCGTCCGGCCGGCGCGCCTCGCGCCGCGGCGCCTGATCACGGGAGCGGCCGTGCGCATCGCCCTCTTCGCCACCTGCCTGGCCGACGCGCTCGTCCCGCGCTCGGCACAGGCCACCGTCGTGCTGCTGGAGCGGCTCGGACACGAGGTGACCTTCCCCGAGGGCCAGACCTGCTGCGGCCAGATGCACGTCAACACCGGCTACCGGCGCGAGGCGTTCCCGCTCGTGCGGCACCACGTCGAGGTCTTCGAGCAGGCCCTGGCGTCGGCGGACGCCGTCGTGGCGCCGTCGGGTTCCTGCGTCGGCTCCGTCCGTCACCAGCACGCGAAGGTCGCCCGGGACGCCGGTGACCCCGAGCTCGCCGCGCGGGCGGACGCCGTCGCCGCCCGGACCTACGAGCTCTCCGAGCTGCTCGTGGACGTGCTCGGCGTCGAGGACGTCGGCTCCGTCTACCCGCACCGCGTGACCTACCACCCGACGTGCCACTCCCTGCGCATGCTGCACGTCGGCGACAAACCGCTACGGCTGCTGCGGAACGTGCGCGGCATCGACCTCGTCGAGCTGCCGGCGGCGGACCAGTGCTGCGGCTTCGGCGGCACGTTCGCCCTGAAGAACGCCGACACCTCCACCGCGATGCTCGCGGACAAGCTGACCGCCGTCCGGACGACGGGGGCCGAGGTCCTGACCGCGGGTGACTCCTCCTGCCTGATGCACATCGGCGGCGGCCTCTCCCGCCTCCGGGCCGGGACCCGGACGGTGCACCTCGCCGAGATCCTCGCCGGCGAAGGATGGGAGGCGGCGCTGTGACGACGTTCCTGGGCATGCCGGGCCCGCTCCCGCACGCGACGGACCGCGGCACGCTGGGCGACCGGCGGTTCCCGGACGCCGCCCGCGAGGCCCTCGCGAACACGCAGCTGCGGCGCAACCTGGGGCACGCCACGTCGACGATCCGCCGCAAGCGCGCCGCCGTCGTCGCCGAGCTGCCCGACTGGGAGCAGCTGCGCGACGCCGGCGCTGCGATCAAGGACGACGCCCTCGCCCGGCTCCCGGAGCTGCTCGAGCAGTTCGAGGCCGCGTTCACCGCGCGCGGGGGCCACGTGCACTGGGCCCGCGACGCCGACGAGGCCAACCGCATCGTCACGGACCTCGTGCGGGCGACCGGCGCCGATCAGGTCGTCAAGGTCAAGTCGATGGCGACCCAGGAGATCGGCCTCAACGAGGCCCTGGCGGACGCCGGGATCGCGGCGGTCGAGACCGACCTCGCCGAGCTCATCGTCCAGCTGGCCGAGGATCGGCCGTCGCACATCCTCGTGCCAGCCATCCACCGCAACCGGGCGGAGATCCGGCAGATCTTCCTCGACGCCATGCCCGGCGTCGACCCGCACCTGACCGACGAGCCCCGCGTGCTCGCCATGGCCGCGCGCGCCTACCTGCGCCGGACCTTCCTCGCCGCCCGCGTTGCCATCAGCGGCGCGAACCTCGGCGTCGCCGAGACCGGGACGCTGGCCGTGGTGGAGTCCGAGGGCAACGGCCGGATGTGCCTGACGTTGCCGCAGACGCTCGTCACGGTGATGGGCATCGAGAAGCTCGTCCCCACCTGGCGCGACCTCGAGGTGTTCCTCCAGCTCCTGCCGCGCTCGTCCACGGGCGAGCGGATGAACCCCTACACGTCACTGTGGACCGGCGTCACGCCCGGCGACGGCCCCCAGGACGTGCACGTCGTCCTGCTCGACAACGGCCGGACGGCGGCGCTGGCCGACCGGGTGGGACGGGCCGCGCTGCGCTGCATCCGGTGCTCCGCCTGCCTCAACGTGTGTCCGGTCTACGAGCGCACCGGCGGTCACGCCTACGGCTCGGTCTACCCCGGCCCGATCGGCGCCGTCCTGACCCCGCTGCTCGCGGGGATGGACGGCGGGCCCGTCGACACGCTCCCGTACGCCTCCTCGCTGTGCGGCGCCTGCTACGAGGTCTGCCCGGTCAAGATCGACATCCCGGAGCTGCTCGTCCACCTCCGCGCCCGGCACGTCGAGCGGGAGCGCGAGCGGCACCGGCTCCCGTCCCTCGAGCGCGCGGCGATGGCGACGATGGCCTGGGGCATGAGCTCGCCCGGCCGGTTCGCCGCCGGTGAGCGGGTCCTGCGCGCCGGCCGGCTGCTGGCCCGTGGTGGGCGGATCCGGACCCTCCCCCCGCCCTTCTCCGCGTGGAGCACGGCCCGGGACACCCCGGAGCCGCCGCGGCAGACGTTCCGCCAGTGGTGGGGCATGCGGTCCCGCCCGGCAACGCGGGCGCGGGGAGACGACCTGCCATGACCACCGCCCGCGACGAGGTCCTCGGGCGGATCCGGACCGCACTGGGGCCGGCCCCCTCGCAGGGAACGACGCCACGCGCCTACCGGACCGCCGGCGAGCACGGCCCCGGGTCGCCGGCGCTGGTCGAGCTCCTCACGGACCGGCTGGTCGACTACCGCGCGACCGTCGTCGCGACGACGGAGCCGGAGCTCCCCGAGGCCGTGGCGCGTGTCCTCGACGAGCGCGGCCTGCGTCGGGTGGTGGCCCCGGACGGCGTCCCCGAGGCGTGGCTCGACGGCGCGGACGTGCTCCGTGACGGCGCGGGGACGCTCGCCGTGGCGGAGCTCGACGGCGCCGACGCCGTCGTCACGGGCTGCGCGGTCGCCGTCGCGGAGACGGGCACGATCGTCCTGGACGCCGGTCCCGACCAGGGCCGGCGGGCGCTGACGCTGGTGCCGGACGTGCACGTCGTCGTGGTCCGGGCCGGTCAGGTGGTCCAGACCGTCCCCGAGGCCGTCGCCCGGCTGGCGGGCGGCGCGGTGGACCGGCCACTGACGATGATCAGCGGCCCCTCGGCGACCAGCGACATCGAGCTCGACCGGGTCGAGGGCGTGCACGGCCCGAGGACGCTGATCGTGGTCCTCGCGCGTGGCTGAGGCCCGCTCAGGTAGAAGCCTGACATCCGCGTCCGGTATCATGGATGCCAGAGGGGAGTACTCCCGCGCCCCACCCGGTCATTCCGGGCGCTCCGCGCCCTCGGGTGGAGGCCCCGGTTCCGTCACCGGGGTGGAGGAGACCTCGGCCGGAACGCCGACCGAGGAGGAGCTTCTCCCCGATGTCCACCATCGCCGACACCACGCTCTGGGCGGTCACGCTCGGCGCGTTCGCGCTGCTCATCGCCGTCGACCTGATCCTCACCCGGCGCCCCCACGCCGTCGGGATGCGCGAGGCAGCCGCATGGTCCGCCTTCTACGTGGCGCTGCCACTCGCCTTCGGCGCCTGGGTCTGGCTCGCGCACGGGCAGCAGCCCGGCGTCGAGTTCCTCACCGGGTACGTGGTCGAGAAGTCGCTCTCCGCGGACAACCTCTTCGTCTTCCTGCTGCTGCTCAGTGCCTTCGCCGTCCCGGAGCACCTGCGCCAGCGGGTGCTCCTGTACGGCATCCTCGGCGCGCTGGCGCTGCGGGCCGTCTTCATCGCCCTCGGCGCGGCCGCGCTCGAGGCGTTCTCGTTCACGTTCCTGGTCTTCGGGATCATCCTGGCGGCCACCGCCGTCAAGGTGTTCCGCGACGCCCGCTCCGGGCACGGCGGGCCCGTCGACGTCGACACGATGCGCAGCGTGCGGCTCATCCGCCGGGTCGTGCCCGTCGCCGAGGACTACGACGGCGCCCGCCTGGTCACCCGGGTCGACGGCCGGCGCGCCGTGACCCCGCTGGCCGTCGCCGTCGTGGCGGTGCTGGCCACGGACATCGTCTTCGCCGTCGACTCCGTGCCCGCCGTCTACGGCATCACCTCCGACCCCTATCTCGTGCTCGCCACCAACGCCTTCGCCCTGCTCGGGCTGCGTGCGCTGTACTTCCTGCTCGCCGGCGCGCTGAGCCGGCTCGTGCACCTCGGCTACGGCCTGGCGATCATCCTCGGCGTGATCGGCGTCAAGCTCGTCCTGCACTGGGCGCACGGCATCTGGCCGGCCGTGCCTGAGATCCCGACGCTGCTGGGCCTCGCCGTGATCGTCGGCGTCCTGGTCGTGGTGACGATCACGAGCCTCCGCGCGTCCCGCCGGTCGGGCGGCGAAAACGCCCGACCCCTGGCGCCCGGCGGGGGCGGGCGTGAGGATCAGCACATCCATCGGTCCACGGCATCACGATGAGGAGACGCCCGATGACCCACCGCAGTCCTCTGCCCGACGTCGACATCCCGGACGAGGCGCTGACGACGTACGCCCTGTACCGGGCGCGAGAACTCGGCGACAAGCCGGCGCTCGTCGACGGCCCCACCGGACGGGTGCTGACCTACGGGGCGCTCGATCAGGCCGTGCGCTCGCTGGCCGGGGGGCTCGTGGCGCGAGGGTTCGCCAAGGGTGACGTCCTCGCCCTCATGGCGCCGAACCTGCCGGAGTACGCGGTGGTGTTCCACGGGGTCGCCTTCGCGGGCGGCGTCATCACCACGATCAACCCGACGTACACCGAGCGGGAGGTGCACCACCAGCTGCTCGATTCCGCCGCCACGATCCTGGTCACGATCCCGCTGTTCCTCGAGACCGCGCTCCGGGCCGCGGCCGGGACGCCGGTGACCGGCGTGTACGTCCTCGGGGCGCAGCCGGGTCAGGAGCTGCCGGAGGGCTCCCGGCCGTTCGCCGAGCTGCTGGGCGCACCGCTGGCGGAGCAGGTCCCGGTGTCGCCGGACGACGTCGTCGCGCTGCCCTACTCCTCGGGCACCACCGGCGTGTCGAAAGGCGTCATGCTGACGCACCGCAATCTGGTGGCGAACATCGCGCAGGTGCTCGTGCCCGCGCAGATGCGCGAGGACGAGAAGGTGATCGCCGTCCTGCCGTTCTTCCACATCTACGGCATGCAGGTGCTCATGAACACCGGGCTGCGCGCTGGCGCCACCACCATCACGATGCCGCGTTTCGACCTGGAACAGTTCCTGCGGCTGCACCAGGAGTACGCCATCACGAGGTCCTTCGTGGCGCCGCCCATCGTTCTGGCACTGGCCAGGCATCCCCTCGTCGACCAGTTCGACCTCTCCGCACTGGAACAGGTCTTCTCCGGGGCAGCCCCGCTCTCGGCGGAACTCGCGGAGGAGGCGGGCAAGCGACTGAACGCCGAGGTGGTCCAGGGTTACGGGATGACCGAGTTGTCCCCGGTGTCGCATCTGACACCGCCCGGCTATTACAAGCCCGGCTCGGTCGGCGTCACGGCACCGAACACCGAGATCCGGATCGTGGACCCCGCGAGCGGGGAGGATCTGGACATCGACGAGGACGGCGAACTCTGGGTCCGCGGCCCGCAGGTGATGAAGGGCTATCACAACAACCCCGAGGCGACCGCCCTCACGCTCGAACCCGACGGCTGGCTGCACACCGGCGACATCGCGCACATCGACGCCGACGGTCACGTGTACGTCGTCGACCGGCTCAAGGAGCTCATCAAGTACAAGGGATTCCAGGTGGCGCCGGCGGAGCTCGAATCGCTGCTCCTCACGCATCCGGCGGTTGCGGACGCCGCCGTCATCGGCCTGCCCGACGAGGAGGCCGGCGAGATCCCGGTCGGCTACGTCGTCCTGAAGCCCGGCGCGGAGGCCTCGGCCGACGAGATCCGGGCGCACGTGGCCGGCCAGGTGGCGACGTACAAGCAGCTGCGCCGGGTGGAGCTCACCGACGCCATCCCGAAGTCCGCGTCCGGCAAGATCCTTCGTCGGGTGATCAAGGACCAAGCGCTGGCCGGGCACTGACGCCCCGGACACGCGAGAGACATGCGGAAAGGGCGGCGGGACCAGGAGTCCCGCCGCCCTTTCACCTGCTGTTCCGCGGTGTCAGTGCGCCTTCTCGTACGCCGCGATGACCTCGGACGAGACCCGGCCCCGGTCGCTCACCTGGTAGCCGTTCTCCCGCGCCCAGGCCCGGACCTCCGAGAGGTCGTGACGGCCTCCGCCGGAGGAGCTCCGCGAGCGACCCGAGCCGCCGCTCGAGGACGACGACCGCGTGCGGCCCCCGCCCGAGCGACCGCCGACACGGCGGGCGTGCCCCACCCACGGGGCGAGCGCCTCGCGCAGGGCGTCGGCGTTCTTCTCCGAGACGTCGATCTCGTAGCTGACGCCGTCCAGCGCGAAGCTCACCGTTTCCGCCGCCTCACCGCCGTCGACGTCGTCGACGAGGATGACCTGCACCTTCTGGGCCATGAATACTCCTGGAGTAAAGTAAAACGACGACCGTGTCAGGGAATCTTCTCGGTAAGCCGCCGAATTGTCAAAGCGATCCGCCGCCTGCACCGGCGTGTGTCACCCGCCCGGACGGAAAGGACGGCTTCTGCGGAACCGCCGGCCGGGACCGCTCGTTCAGGAGTCCACGTTGTTCGACGGCGTTCCGGTGCCGGGCACGGGCAAATCCTGGCCACTCGCCGTGGCCGCACGATTGCGCAACCGCTCCGCGGCCTCGATTCGCGCCTGCGCCGCCCGTTCCCGGCGATCCGCCTGCACCAGGGCCCTGATGCCGATCCAGAAGATGAACAGGACCCCGATGGAGGGGAGGAGGGCGATGAGGAACCCCGTCACGCGGTCAGGATACGCGCCGGTGCCCGCCCCGCCCGCCCGAGGTCCGGTCGTCCGGCTCGGAAAGGCTCTCCGAGGGCGTCGGGGGGCGCCCGGTGAGGAGTTCGAGAACGGCGTCCTCGACGGCGCCCTGGGTTCCGGGTGCTTCCTCGGGGGCGCCTTCACCGATCTCGTGAAGGGCGGGCTCGATCGTGCATCCGTCGTTGAAGAGATCCACGACGCGAGGGTCGACGTAGGACGCCTTCGCGACCGCCGGCGTGTTGCCGAGATACGTGCTGACCTCCTTCATGGCCCGCGCCACGGCGCGCTTGCGGGCGGTGGCGGACGACAGCGTGGGCGTCGACACCGCGAGCGCCATGGCGGCGAGGACGGTCGCGTGCCAGGTCCGGAAGTCCTTGGCGCTGGCGTCGCCCAGATGCTCCTTGACGTACTCGTTGACGTCGGCCGTGGTGACGTCGCGCCACGTGCCGTTCTCGTCCTGGTAGGCGAGGAGCTCCTGGCCCGGCCGCTCCCTGCGGGCCAGCGCCGAGATCACCGCGTAGACCTGGGGGTCCGACAACCGCAGCGTCCGCTCCACGCCGGACTTGGCGACGTAGTCGAAGGTGATGCTGCCGTCCCGGTGCACCGTCACGTGCTCGCGTCGCAGCGTGGCCAGCCCGAAGGTGCCGTTCTCCTGCGCGTAGTCCTCGCCCCCGATCCGGAAGAACCCGAGGTCGAGCAGGCGGAACGCGCAGGCGAGCACGCGGCGCCGGGTCAGGCCCGGGGTGTCCAGCTCACGGACGATGGCCGCGCGCGCCTCCGGCAGGCGGCGGGCGACCTCGAGCACGCGGGCGTGCTTCTCCCGGTCGCGGTGCTCACGCCACTGGGGGTGGTACAGGTACTGGCGCCGGCCCGCCGCGTCCGTCCCCACGGCCTGCAGGTGGCCCCGCGGGTCGGGGCAGATCCACACGTTCGTCCAGGCGGGCGGAATGACGAGGTCACGGATACGCGCCAGGGCCTCGGGGTCGGTGATGGGCCGCCCCTTGTCGTCGAGGTAGGACCACCCGCGGCCGCGGCGGCGCCGGGTCCAGCCGGGCCGGTCGCAGGAGACACGTCGCAACCTCATCAGGCGCCCTCGTCGCCGGAGGTTCCCGGCGTCCCCGGCCGGCCCGCGCTGAGCGCCGCCCACATCCGCTCCGCGGCCGCGCGGTCACGCTCGTCGGGGGTCACGACGGCCGACGGGTCGGTCGGCCCCTCGGCGGGGCCGCTGCCGACGAACTCGACGAGAGCAACGGCCAGATTGCGAAGACGCACGTTGAAATGCTGACTCGCGCGTGCCAGGGTCGCGAACGCAGAACCCGCGTCCCCGCCGGTCACACCCATGACGAGGCCCTTCGCCTGCACGATGACACGCCGGTACTGGACCATTTGGACCATCTGCTCGGCACGCTCCTCCTCCCCGGAGCAGTACTCCACGACGGCCACCGCGTTCGTGAGCAGAGGCTGGAGCCGGTCGACGCGGCGCAGGTCGTCCTCCGCCGCGGGCCGCTCAAGGTAGAGGGTGACGACGAGCCCCCACTCGGCGTCCTCCTCGTTGGCGGTGACGACGAGGCCCTCGACCCCGGGCAGGTCGGCGTCGTCGGCGGCGTCGCGGTCGACCGGCGTGACGAGAGGCCTGCCAGCC
>DASQJO010000083.1:0-1534 GCA_035630955.1 Kineosporiaceae bacterium | reverse complement strand
CACAGCAGGGCCGGACGCCGAGCGAGCACGTGCCCCCGCCGCGTCGTCGCGCGCACCCACGGCGGACGGCGGTAGAGGGCGACGGGCTCGGCGTCGTCGAGGAAGCCCAGCGCATCCGCGGCGAACGCGATCCCGGCGGGGACGTCGGGCAGCTCCGGGGCGAGCGGGCGGCCCCAGACCCGCCCACGCAGGTGGGCTACCGCCTGGGCGCCCGCCCCGGGCGGGACGCCGTCCGCGATCTCCCGGACGCCGGCCTCCGCGGCCGACCGCAGGACGGCGGCGTCGAGCAGGCCGTCGGCGTCCCATCCCGAGCGTGGCGGCGCCACCCCGGCCCACGCCTCGGTCGCCCTGCCGGGCGGTACGGACAGCGGGTACGGGCCGGACGCCGACTGCCGGGCGCGCCCGAACCGGTCGAGGAGCGCGGTCAGCGGGACGGTGACGTCGAGGGCGGCCGGCTCGGCGAGGCCGAGCACGCGCAGCCCGAGCACGACCGGTCCGTCCCCGCCGTGCACCGGTGAGGCGTACACGGCGAGCACCTCGCCGGACGCCACGAGCCGCGCGGCGCCGTCCGGGTCGACCCGGTGCGCCCGCCCGGTGAACGTCTCGAGGTCGCCGAGGGCCTCGGCGTCCGGCAGCAGGAGCGCCCCGGTCACGAGCGGGACCGCTTGTGCCGCCAGTGGACCGGCCCGTCGCGCCAGGCCTCGAGCCGCTCCCGCTCCGACGGCGTCATGCGGCGCGGGCGGTCGTTCGTCCGGTCGAAGAGCACGAGGGTCGTCTCGGCGCGGGCGTAGACGCGGTCGTCGTCCAGCACCTCGTACCCGAGGTCGAAGCTCGCCGTCTGCAGGTCGGTGAGCCACAGGTCGATGGCGACCGGGGCGGTCCGGTAGACGAGCGGCTGCAGGTACTCGATCTGGGAGCGGGCGACCAGGAGCCCGGTCTCCACCACGGAGCCGCCCTCGTCGCTGCCCTCCGCGGCGAAGGCGACGACGCGCGCGTCCTCGAGGAGCCGCAGGAACTGGACGTTGTTGACGTGGCCGAACGCGTCCATGTCGCTCCAGCGCAGGGGCGTGAGCACGCGGGTGCGAGGCATGGCGTCATCATGGCGCACATGTCGGACGCGCCTCCGGGCCTGGACCTCGCCGCCGTGACGGCGTGGCTCGAGCAGCGGCACCCCGGGCTGCTCGCCGGCCCGCCCGACGCCGCGCTGGTGGCGGGTGGGCGCTCCAACCTCACGTACGTCCTCGACGACGGCGTGCGGCGGCTCGTGCTGCGGCGCCCCCCGCTGGGGCACGTCCTCGCGACGGCGCACGACATGGCGCGCGAGCACCGGGTGCTGTCCGCGCTGCACGGCACGGTCGTCCCGGTGCCGCAGCCCCTCGCACTGTGCGACGACCCCTCCGTCACGGGCGCGCCGTTCTACGTCATGGCGCACGTGGACGGCGTGGTCCTGCGCCGGCGTCCCGACGTCGAGCCGCTGCCGGCGGAGGGCAAGCAGCGGCTGGTCGACGGGATGATGGACGTGCTCGCCGACCTG
>DASQJO010000082.1:0-5795 GCA_035630955.1 Kineosporiaceae bacterium | reverse complement strand
TGTCCGTACCGCCCGGCAGGGCGACCGAGGCGTGGGCCGGGGTGGCGCCGCCACGCTCGGGATGGGACGCCGACGGCCTGCTCGACGCCGCCGTCCTGCGGTCCGCCGCGGAGGCCGGCATCCGGGAGATCGCGGACGGCGTCCCGCCCGGGGCGGGCGCGCAGGCCGTGGCCCAACTGCGTGGGCGGGTCTGGGGCCGTCCGCTCGCCCCGGAGCTCCCCGACGTCCCCGCCGGGATCGCGTTCGCCGCGGATGCGCTGGGCTTTCTCGACGACGCCGAGCCCGTCGCCCTCTACCGCCGTCCGCCGTGGGTGCGCGCGACGACGCGGCGCGGGCACGTGCTCGCCCGGCGTCCGGCCCTGCTGTGACCCCCGGAGCACACCACTTGAGAGACTGGACGCCGTGACCGTGCAGGGCCCGCTGGGGCAGGAGCGCAGCTTCTACGAGCAGATCGGCGGGCACGAGACGTTCGTCCGGCTCGTCGACCGGTTCTACGAGGGCGTCGCCGGCGACCCGGTGCTGCGCGGGCTGTACCCGGAGGAGGACCTGGGGCCCGCTGCGGTGCGGCTGCGGATGTTCCTCGAGCAGTACTGGGGCGGCCCCACGACGTACAGCGAGCAGCGCGGACACCCGCGGCTGCGCATGCGGCACGCCCCGTTCCGGGTCGACGCGGACGCGCGGGACCGCTGGCTCACGCACATGCGGGACGCCGTCGACTCGCTGCACCTGGCGCCGATGCACGAGGCGATCCTCTGGGACTATCTCGAGCGCGCCGCCTGGAGCATGGTCAACACGCTGGACTGACCGCGGGGGAGACGAAAGGCTGGGGTCATGAGCGAAGGGCCGGCCATCGCGCTCGGGGTCGTCGTCGTGGCGATCGTGGCCGCGCTCGCGGCCGGCGGGGGATCGTCGCGGGAGGCCGCGAGTTCGGCGTCCGACACGCCCGTCGCAGCCGGCACGCGCAGCACCGGGCCCTGCACGGGCCTCGACACCGTTCCCACCGGCGACGGGCGCACGTACGTCCAGTACCCGGTCAGCTCGTCCAACTCCCTCGGCTGCACGCTCGCATCGGGGGACCGGGGCGAGCCGGTCGCGGCGCTGCAGCGGGCGCTCGCGCTGTGCATGGACCGGTCGTTGCCCGTGGACGGCGTCTACGGGGCCAAGACGTCCGCCGCCGTGAAGGCACTCGGCGGGGAGGGCGGCGACTACGGGCCGGCCGTCGCCCGGATCATGCGCTGGCCCTCGTTCTCGGCCAGCACCCGCGCGTTCACCGGTCGCTGCTCGGCGGGAACGACGTCGGCGTGAGCTCCGCCCGTTCGGCCTCCCGTGGCCGGCGCGGGCGCAGCGCCGTCGGCTGCCAGCGCGGCGGCGATCCCGTGCGCTCGTACTCCTCGGCGGCGCGCGCGATGTTCTGCTGCATGCCGCCGAACACGATGCCGTGGAACGGCGTCACCGACCACCAGTAGAGCTGCCCGAGCAGGCCGCGGGGGTGGAACCAGGCCTTCTGCCGGAAGACGGTGCTGCCCTGCTCGTCCTCGTCGACGGCGAGGTCGAGCCATGCCAGCCCGGGCAGGCGCATCTCGGCGCGGAGCCGGAGGAGCCGTTCGTCGTCGACCTCCTCGACCCGCCACCAGTCGACGGCGTCCCCGACCCGGAGGCCGTAGCGGTCGCGTCGGCCGCGACGCAGGCCCGGCCCGCCGCTGAACACGTCCAGCCAGCCGCGGACCTGCCAGGCCAGCGCCCACGAGTACCACCCGTTCTCGCCGCCGATCCCCTCGATGACCGTCCACAGCGACGCCTTGCTCGCGCGCACGGTGGAGGAGCGCTCGTCGACGTAGAGGCTGCCGCCCGCCCAGTCCGGGTCGCTGGGCATCGGGTCGCTGGGTGTGCCGGGCACGGACGCCGAGGCCCAGCGGGTGGCGACCTCGGCGTCACCCATCCGCTTGAGGGCCAGCTCGACGGCGCGGTCGAAGCCGATGAGCCCTTCCGGCGGATCGGGCACGTAGCGGGCGATGTCCCGGTCCTTCACGACGACCTCGTGGACGAGGCTCTCCACGAGCGGCCGCGCGATCGAGTTCGGCACGGGCGTGACGACGCCGACCCAGTGACTGGACAGCCGCGGCGTGAGGACGTTGACCGGGAGGATCACCCGCCGGGGCAGGCCCGCGACCCGCGCGTAGCGCTGCATCATCTGCCGGTAGGTGAGGACGTCCGGGCCGCCGACGTCGAAGGCGCGGCTGACGTCGGCCGGCATGGTCGCGCTGCCGACGAGGTAGCGGAGCACGTCGCGGATGGCGATCGGCTGGATGCGGCTCCGCACCCAGCGCGGAGTGATCATGACGGGTAGCCGCTCGGTGAGGTAGCGGAGCATCTCGAACGACGCGGACCCCGAGCCGAGGATCACCGCGGCACGCAGCACGGTCGTGGGAACGCCGCTGGCGAGCAGGATCTCGCCGACCTCCTTGCGCGACTCCAGGTGGCGGGAGAGGTCCTCGCCCTCCGGATACAGGCCACCGAGGTAGACGATGCGGCCGACGTGCTCCTCGCGGGCGGCCTGCGCGAACGTCAGCGCGGTCCGACGGTCGGTCTGTGCGAACTTCGGCCCGGTTCCGAGGCTGTGCAGGAGGTAGTAGGCGACATCGACGTCGCGCAGGGCCCGGTGCACGGTGTCGGCGTCCGACGCGTCGCCCTCGACGATCTCCACGCGCGGGTACCAGGGCCGGTCCCGCAGCCGGCGGGCGTGCCGCGACAGCGCCCGCACCCGGAACCCGGCCGCCAGCAGTTCGGGGACCAGCCGGCCGCCGATGTAGCCGGTGACTCCGGTGACGAGAGCGAGCCGCCCGTCGCCCCGCGGCAGCCCCTCCACGGAGACGGTGCCGTCGAACTCGGGTTCGGGCGTCTGCGACATGCGACCAGTCTCGCGACGTCCACCGCGCGCCGCACCCCGGTCTACGGGGAGGACTTCGCCGCCACGAGGGCGGTGCAGTAGGCGGTGACGCGATCGGCGCCGCCCGCGGCCTCGACGAGCACCCGGTACCTCGTGCTGCCTTCCTCGACCTCTCCTTGCAGGTAGGCGCGGCAGAAGGCGCGCAGGGCCGGCGTAGGCGGCGGGTGAGCGGATGCCGACGGGTGTGGGCTCGGGGCACGTCCGGTCGACCTCGTCGACGACGCGGACGGACCGATGCTCGACGTCGTCGTCCGCGACGGCTCGCTCGTCGGGCGAGGCGACGCCGGCGCGATGGGGAGGGGAGGCTGCGAGGTCGTCGTCCCCCGCGCCGGCACCGGGCGTTCCGAAGCGACAGTCGGCAGGGACGTGGACGACGGCGGCCTGTGCGAAGGCGCCGGCGTCCGGCCGATCGTCCCCGTGACGGCCGCCGCGGTGCCGCTCACAGCGAGTGCGGCGACGGCGCCCACCATGACCAGCCGGCCGCGCCGGCCGCGCGGGCCTCGCCTGATCGTCCGCGTCGACCCCGACGGAACCCCGAGGGCCTCGAAGGCGGCGACGTAGCGCGCCTCGTCCGCCAGCTCCTCGCGGGTGGCGTCGGCGGTGAGGGCCTCGACGAGCCTCCGTACGGCGACGTCGTCCGGTGCCGGCCACGAGTCGTCCGGGGCCGGCGTCGCGGGGCGCGTCGGGTCAACCATGTCGCCGAGTCAACGCCTCCTGGTCGTCGATCGTTACGTCGATGACCTTGTCAGGTCCGACGGTGCGCGCGAGGGTGGCGAGCGCGCGATGCACAGCGACCCGGACGGCCCCGGAGTTGCGGCCGACGATGAGGCCGATCTCGGCGGGCTCCAGGCCGACGATCACGCGCAGCGCGACCATCTCGGCCTGCGCCGGCGGAAGGGTGGTGAGCAGCCGCAGGGCGCGCTCCGTCCCGAGGCGTTCCAAGGCCTCGTCGGCGGCGTCGGGCGCTGTGCCCTGCCGTGTGGGCTGCGGGTCGGGGAGGAGCGTCTCAGGCCGGCGAGCCGCGCGCCGCGCGAGGTCACGGGCGACGTTCCGGCCGATGACGGTGAGCCAGCCACGGAACGCGGGCTCGTCACCCACGAACGACGACAGGGACCGCATCGCCTTGAGCCAGGTCTCGGACGCGACGTCCTCGGCGAGATCTCCGGCGATCACGCGCAGGTATCGCAGCAGCGGCGGATGCGTCGCGCGCCAGAGTTCGCCGAACGCCGCGCTGTCGCCGCGAACCGCACGGGCCAGGACGGCCTCGAACCGCTCGCCGAGCTCCCGCACGCCTGCCTTCCCCGCAATGGACCCCCGAGCGGTCACGACTACACCACAGCGCCGCGCCGACCTGTCAAGCCGGGACCGCATGTAACGCGGGCGAGGGGGGCGGCGTTCCCGGGGCGAGCGCTGCCACCCCGAACGACGAGTGCACGACGGTGGGCGTTCCGCCGCACTGGGCGGGATGAGGCCCCGTCGCCGAGCGCGCCGGTCGCCCGCCGCACTCGTCCTCGCCGCCGCCGCAGGTCTGACCGCCTGCGGCGGCGGCACTTTCCGTTCCGCAGCCGTCGAGGCGTCGGGACGCCCCGATCCCGTGATGTCATTGAGGGCGTGCCTGTGACGACTCCGCCGCCCGCCCGTCCGCGCCACGCCCTGCTCCTGGAAGGCGTCCACCCCGACGCCGAGGCCGTGCTCGCGGCCGCCGGGTTCGAGGTGTCGACCGAGAAGCGCGCCTTCGACGTCGCCGAGCTGGCCGACCGACTGTCCGGCATCGAGCTGCTCGGCATCCGCTCCGGCACGCACGTGCCCGAGAAGGTGCTGGACGCCGCGCCCGACCTGCTCGCCGTCGGGGCGTTCTGCATCGGGACGAACCAGATCGACCTGTCGGCCGCCGCGGAGCGCGGCGTCGCGGTGTTCAATGCGCCGTTCTCGAACACGCGCAGCGTCGTGGAGCTCGCGCTCGCCGAGGTCATCGCGCTGACCCGCCGGCTCACGGAGAAGGACACGGCGATGCACGGCGGGGTCTGGGACAAGTCGGCGCGCGGCAGCCACGAGGTGCGCGGGCGCAAGCTCGGCATCGTCGGCTACGGCAACATCGGCACACAGCTGTCCGTCGTGGCCGAGGCACTCGGCATGAGCGTCGTCTTCTACGACACCGCGGACCGGCTCGCGCTCGGGAACGCCCGCCGCTGCGCCTCCCTCGACGAGCTCCTGGAGACCGCCGACGTCGTCACGCTGCACGTCGACGGGCGGCCGAGCAATGCCGACCTGTTCGGCGAGGAGCAGTTCGCGAAGATGCGGCCGGGGTCGCTGTTCCTCAACCTGAGCCGGGGCTTCGTCGTCGACCACCACGCGCTGCGGCGGCACATCGAGTCCGGCCACATCGCGGGCGCCGCCGTCGACGTCTTCCCAGACGAGCCGGCCGCACGCGGCGAGGGGTTCGAGTCGCCGCTGCGAGGGCTGCCGAACGTCATCCTCACGCCGCACATCGGCGGCTCGACCGCGGAGGCGCAGGCGAACATCGGCCGCGAGGTGGCGAGCAAGCTGATCCGCTACAGCAACAACGGCTCGACCATGTCGGCGGTGAATTTCCCCGAAGTGACGCTGCCCGAGCACGCCGGCCGCAGCCGGCTGCTGCACATCCACAAGAACGTGCCCGGTGTGCTGGCCCAGGTCAACGAGCGCTTCTCGGCCGCGGGCATCAACATCGATGCGCAATACCTGCGCACCAACGAGGAAGTCGGCTACGTGGTGACGGACGTGGACAGCAAGGCGAGCGACGCGGCACTCGAGTCGCTGTGCGCCATCCCCGGCACGATCCGCTGCCGCATCTTGTATTGATCAGGGG